>NZ_JATABF010000053.1:0-33047 GCF_036533715.1 Vibrio sp. M260121
ATTACAACGCTCAGGTTGGCGAGACTTACGCCATGATCAAAGCACTGAACAAACTTACAGGGCTTGGTATGCCTGAAACTCAGTATATTGTATAACAGTCGCTCAACTTTAGGAGGTTTGGTTTCTCGTCTGAATTACGCAACAAAGCCCCGAGTGAAGTTTCATATTTCTTAATTTAGGGGCTTCATTCGGTGATCTCGCTTAGAAAATCATTAATTCCTCTTTCTCATTTCTACGAAATGCCAAGTCTGTCGTTTAAACATTTCTAAACTTACTTATCATGTTGATACATATTTAGTACAAATAAATAAGTCAATAAGGCCAATTAAATTGGTCAGCTAAAGTCTTTGTGATATTCAGCGTCGGGGGGGGAAGGGCGTATGGCTATTAACAATATAAAATGTGTCATCTTTGATTGCGATGGCACGCTAGTAGACAGTGAATGCTTGTGTTGTCAGGCCCTAGTGAACGTCTTTGGCCAATACGGTGCAGAGATGAGTTTTAGTGAATGCGTAGAGCACTTCAGAGGCGGTAAGCTTGCGGATATCCTTCGTGACACTAAAGAGTTGATGAACTTAAATGTTCCGATTGATGTGCTAGAGCCACAATACCGTGACGAGTTACAGAAACTGTTTGTCCGTCATTTAAAACCAATGGACGGCGCGAAACGACTTATCCACTTTTTAGATTCGCACAATATTGAGTATTGCGTGGCGTCTAATGGACCAAAAGATAAAATCGAATACTCGCTTGAGTTGACGGGGCTACTTGATGCGTTTAAAGGCAAAGTGTTCTCTGCGTTCGATGCAAACAGCTGGAAGCCTGAACCAGACTTGATCATGTACAGCGCAATGAATATGGGCTTTTTACCAAGTGATTGCTTGTACATTGATGATACGCCTAAAGGCGTTGAAGCAGGGCTTAACGCTGGCATAAAAACCGTACAACTATACAACGGCGCACCGATTAACTTGGTCGATGACGAACGTGTTATTCAAATTTCCCATCTAGATGAACTAAAAGAGCAGCTCTTAGGCTGCTCAGTTTAGTGACAAATATTACTCAAACTATGGATGTGTTTAAATTTAGTTTGTAGGTAAGGAGTTTGATGTAAGCACCGGATGGAAGAAAAGTTTTTTGTATGAAACCCGCAAGAGGCACATGTGAATTTTTCACCATCGGATGAAATCAGATATTCATCGCATTGGCAGAGTGGACACTGGAGATCTTCAGTGTCTTTTGTTTTGTTGTAATTATTCATATTGTTCACCAGCAGCAAAATTAAATTGGCAAGATCTAGAATAGCCGAACACCTAACCTTTGAACATTCTTTAGTCGAATTCAGAGAATTATTTCGATTCACTTCAAAGTAAATTAAACAAGCACTCATCGAACGCTTGATTTAATTATTTTTCCTCTCGCTTTCCCTCGACAATCCAATGGTCGCTTTTGTCCGTTGCCATTGATCGAGCATAAAAAAAGCTCCACATGGGAGCTTTTCGCGGTGTTCGTGTTTTAGGCTGTTCGGTATCGCTTCAATACTTCGCCAAGAGATTGAGACGCTTTGGTTAAGTTTGCCACACCAGTTGTCGATTGTTCGGCAACTTCACGAATAGTATTGGATTGCGAGCGAATGTCAGACAGCTCAGAAGCGATGTCATTCGCGACGGCACTTTGTTCTTCTGCAGACGTTGAAATCTGAATACTCATGTCCATTAATGAACGTGCAGAGTCGGCAATTGCGGTGACGTCACCACCAATCTCATCAATCAACTGGCTGCTGGTTTGTGCTTGTTGAACCGTACGGTCAGTGATAGACGCAATGTTCTGGCTTTCCGTTTGCAATTTCTCGATCATCGCTTGGATTTCGACGGTTGCCTGTTGCGTGCGGCTAGCAAGGGTACGAACTTCATCTGCGACAACTGCAAAACCACGACCTTGTTCACCAGCGCGCGCAGCTTCAATAGCGGCATTGAGCGCGAGAAGGTTGGTTTGTTCTGATATTGCGTTAATCGTAGTAATCACATCGTTAATCTGTGTCGTGTTTTCGTTCAAACTGCTCACAGATGCGGATGCTTGTTCGATGTAACTCGAGAGTGTTTCTATTTCTGAAATGACGCTTTGTACTCGACTACGGCTATTTTCGATTTGCTGAGCATCTTGATCTGATTGCAAAGTCGCTTGCTGAGAGATGCTTGAGACTTCTTTTGCTGAAGCCGTCATCTCTTCCATCGCTGTCGCAACAGAATCTAGCGTCTGGTATTGGTGTGCGATTTGCGTTTCGCTGAGCTTCATGTCTTGTTCAAACGCTGCTGATGTTTCACTTAACGTGTTGGCATTGTCTTTTACATTGTTGACAAGCTCTGTCAGCGTATCCATTGATTTATCTAGTGCGCAACCAATCGTGCCAAACTCATCACGGCCCGGATGAAAACCAAGGCGAGAAGTTAAGTCACCTTCACCAATTTTCTGTGTAGTGGTGTATAGCACCCAAAGCGCACCACCAAGGAAAGTCGCTAACCAGTAAGTGAAAAGGGCGAATGGTACCATCCAAAGCAAGCTAAGAAGGAAAGAGGTTAAAGCGTCAGATTTTGCTAGCTCAAATTGGCGTGAAAGGTTTTCTGTAAGTTGGATTGCTTGACCTGAATTCAGCTTCGCATAAACCGTCACGGTGCCGTTGTTGAGTTTGGCATCATTAATGTTACTTACGTTTACCACGCCATTCACGCTTGCCACGTTTTGCACTTGAGCTTGAACTATGCCCGAGAGCTTCGCTTCTGCCGCAAGGATAGATTGTTGCTCAAACTGTTGAATATCATTGAAATAACGGCTTCCCGCCACTGAAGTTAAAGTCACTAGGAATAGAAGGAAAATGACCCACATTTTGTCGTTGATAGACATCTTTATAAATAACCTGTCTATCGTTCTAAACTCAACTTCTCTCATTTATAGCTCCATTTGAGATAAAAAGGGGATGAACAAACTTAGAGATATATCGAAACAAAATATGCGATGGTTATCAGCAAAATATGTAACGAGAGGTTGATAGATTTCAAAATATGAGATCTAGGATCGCTTATAACGGTACGTCGTGTCCATAAATGACAAAAAAATAAATAAAAACTGACAGTTTGTTAAAGAAAGGGTGGGTGCCATTTAATGCAGTTGATGAACGAGATGGTGTTATTTGAGCAAACGTTTACTTATGATTTCTGTCATAGCTTTCTAAAACTTTACTTCTCGCTGTCATGAATGTGTCATATAAAGGCTATAAAAAGGAGTTGCTGTCATCGATGAAGAAAAGGAATGGCAGTAGAGATTGAAGCAAGCAGCTTCAGGAGATGTAAAACAAAGGAGGTCACAATGAGCGACCAATATCAAAACGACGAATGCCTAGAGATGCTAGATGCTCTTGAAATCGGTATTATCCTGTCGGACTACATTGGCTCAGAAGACGAAGCCGAATAAGTACAATTAGTACTCTCATCGCGTCACAACAGACGTTATACTAAGTTCATGTAAGACGAGCCAAAAGGCCACTCACAGCGTCTAATGAACTTTCTAGCCCACCTGCATATTGCAGATCACTGTAATAGTCATTTAATGGGAAACTTGCTTGGAGATTTCGTAAAGGGAGATCCAAGCAAGCAATATCAGACTGATATTTCCAACGGCATCAAACTCCACCGCTTCGTTGATCGCATTACCGACCATCATGCTCTTGTTGAAGAATGCAAACCGCACTTCACAGGTGTTGCTCGACGTTTCGCACCCATCGCACTTGATATGTTTTGGGACCATTGTTTAGCGAAACACTGGCGAACATTCAGCCCGCAATCTTTAGATTCCTTCGTTCGTTATGCGTATAGCGAAGTGAACAAACAAATCTCTGACGACCTTCCACTGCGATTTTTAATGCTTCACAGCCGAATGTGGAGTGGCGGTTGGCTACAGTCATATCAAGACTTAGAAAACATCGAGTTTGCCCTTCATCGAATGTCACAAAGAAGCCCAAGAATGGCTGACTTAACGACAACGTTCGAAGTCTTGGACAATGAATATGAGCAACTGGAAGCGAAATTTGCTGCTCTATATCGAGATGTGTTGCGTCAATCCGCTGAGTATCATCAACAGTTAATTAATTCATAACGTCTTGACTGCTAAAGGTAGTATGACCAAAGGGGCTCTGGTAAACTCTGCGCTCCAAAAATTATGAGGTTTATCATGTCCGTTAATTTCGCTGATCTTGGCATTGAACAACAGTTGGTTGATACCCTAAGCGGTATGAATATCGTTACCCCGACACCTGTTCAGGAAAAGTCGATTCCACATGTGTTGGAAGGTAAAGATCTACTGGCTGCCGCTCAAACCGGTACAGGTAAAACGGCTGCATTCGGTTTGCCGATCATTCAAGCGGTTCAGCAAAAGAAACGAAACGGAACACCGCAAGCACTGATTCTCGTGCCAACGCGTGAACTTGCTCAGCAAGTGATGGATAACCTGACGCAGTACTCAGCAAACACTGACCTTAAAATTGTTTGTGTTTATGGTGGTACGAGCATTGGCGTACAAAAGAGAAAGTTGGAAGAGGGCGCAGACATTCTGATCGCGACGCCTGGCCGCTTACTTGACCACTTGTTTAACGGCAATGTAAACATCTCTAAAACGGGTGTTCTTGTGCTTGATGAAGCAGACCGCATGCTAGACATGGGCTTCTGGCCAGATCTGCAACGCATTCTTCGTCGCCTACCTCAAGATAAACAGATCATGTTGTTCTCAGCAACGTTTGAGAAGCGCATCAAAACCATCGCGTACAAACTGATGGATTCTCCGGTCGAGGTGGAAGTATCACCAGCAAACACGACCGCAGAAACTGTTAAGCAGATGGTTTATCCAGTCGATAAAAAGCGTAAGCGTGAGCTACTTGCTTACTTAATTGGCTCTCGTAACTGGCAGCAAGTGTTGGTGTTTACTAAAACCAAACAAGGCAGTGATGAGTTGGCCAAAGAGCTTAAGCTGGATGGCATCAAAGCGGTTTCTATTAACGGCGATAAATCACAAGGTGCTCGTCAACGTGCGCTTGATGAATTCAAAGAAGGCAAAGTACGTGCGCTTATCGCGACAGATGTGGCGGCGCGTGGTTTGGACATTCAAGAATTAGAGCAAGTGGTGAACTTCGACATGCCGTTCAAAGCCGAAGATTATGTTCATCGCATCGGTCGTACTGGCCGTGCAGGCAAATCTGGTTTGGCCGTTTCTTTGATGAGCCGCGATGAAGAGTATCTATTGCATGCTATCGAAAACCTGCTTGATCAACGTTTGCCGCAAGAATGGTTGGAAGGTTTTGAACCGAGTTTAATCGAAGAGGTTGAACCGGAGCGCAATGGCGGTGGTCGTCGTAAGAGTCGTTCATCAGAAAAACGTAAGATGAAAGCGAAACTGGCGATTCACAAAAACCGTGGTAAGAACCGAAAATAAAAAGATGATGGTATTCATCAGTAACTCTGATTATGCCGTCTTTGCTTCCCGGTAGGCTTCAAGCGTTTGTGGCATTGCCAATAAGTAACCTTGATACATATCGAAACCGAGCTTTTTCATTAAGTTAAGTTGATGCTCGGTTTCAATTCCTTCTATAACGGTTTTTGAGCGAATATCTTTTGCCAAAGACAACGCTTCCATTAAACAAGAAAAATCACCATTCTCATATCTCAATAACAACGAACGATCGATTTTAATGATGTTGGGTTTTACACATCGAACGCGTTCTATTGTTGAAGCATCAATACCGTAATCGTCTATTGCTAATAAATAGCCGTTATCGCTTAACTCTTTTGTTGCTTTGTATAAGAAGTTTTCGTCACTCGCATCGAGCTCCACCAGTTCCATCACAATCTGTTCACGACACAAATCCGCTTCAATAATGGATTGCTTTAATAAGTTGCTATAGGAAATGTCTTTTGCGAGCATTTCTGCTGCTTTTGGTAGCACGTTGAGAAAAAGCTTTTTATTGCGGAATTTGGATTGACCAAAGTTACTGATGTGAATGAGACGGCTTAGTCGCTCAACGTTGATTTGATCTTCTGTAGGAATCGTAGTGGATTGAAAGAACTGGTCAGGTCGAATCATTAAGCCGTCTTGGTTACTGATACGAACCAAGGCTTCTAGACCGATAATGGAAAGATCTTTTTGATAAATAGGTTGAAACACGCTTCGCAATGTCAGTTGTTTATATTGCGCGATGTACTGACCATCTACTTGTTTTAAAATGCAGCTAAGCAGCTGCGAGATACTCATCATTATTGTTGTAACCTAGACCAAGACACTGTATTGATGCTTAACTGATTGTTGTGCATCTAGTTTTACTTTAGTTTCTTGAATCTAAGCGGGGAGCGTAGGCAAGGCAAGCGAGATAGCTCAACACACTCAGAAATATCGACCCGCCTCAAACAAATCGCTGAATGAACTGATAATCTACCCGTTGCTATTTGATGCTACCACTGTAAAACGGCATACAACTGAATGTATTTTCTCACCTGTTGTTGTTTATTGGAACGTCGTAAAGGGTGGCCGAATTTGATGTAACAAGGGCTGATCCCAAAACGTGTATCTAATGAATGAGTCAGCTGCGATTCGCTAGTAAAGAGGGTAATGCCTTGCTCTGTATACTCGTTAATCGGTTCTGGTAACTCTCCCATCCACCAGTGCAACAGCTCACGGCTGGTTTTACTGCGACTGATCCAATGATCGCTGACTAAAAACAATAGGTCGTTAGGTTGCAGGGCATAACCATATTCACTTTGCCATTCCGTTATCGAAGAGAGCAGGTTTTCTCGGCATGAGTTACCAGCACTGACTAAATGGTGGCTCAATACCCAAACCGTTCCAATTTCAGATGAGATTCGGTAGTGGTGAGGCAGGTCGGGGGCATCAAGTACTTCAATAGGTTTGATGGTACTGCTATGACCAAAGTGACGAAAAGTGTGTTCCATGCGTCGAGCAAATGCGAGGCCGAGATGGTGTTCACTCATACCTTGGTTATGTACCGCAGGATAATGCTTCTCACACAGTTTGAGACAATCGTCCTGAAAATCATTGACACTTTGGATGACTAAGTCGAGTAGCAAAGAATATCCCTTAACGGTTAACAAATTGAACGGCGAAAGGTTAGCATAGTCCTTTTAGGATAGACTAATTTAGATAGGCAACTTCTTGATCTAAACATCAAAATTGAGAATAGAGTTCCGCAGGTAAAATATGATCAAACTAGAAAGAGCACAAAAAGAAGCATTGGCGACAGCTATACAAGATTACATGCAAGACGAGTTGGAAGTGGAAATAGGCCAGTTCGACAGTGAGTTTTTGATTGACTTCATCACTGAAAAATTAGCGCCTATTTACTACAACAAGGGCATCGAAGACGCCAAAACCGTGATCGAGCGACGCATGTTAGAAATGACGGATGAACTGTATGAGATAGAGCAAGAAGTTCAACTCTAAGTGTCCGACTTTTAAAGGGTTTGAAGTTCCTTCTAATTTTTCGAACAAGTTGTTTAAAAAGGTATTATTGGTTTGATGTAAAGGATGGTAAATAATCTGTTGCATACAAGGCAAATAAGTTAATGTTGTGTTTCTTGCTCAACATCAACTTAGGAAGATATCTAGGAACGTGAGATGGAAACACTGGTAAAGAACTACAACGTGCCGGCGAGAGCGATGCATTGGATTTCAGCGCTTTGCATTATCGGCTTGTTTGCTGTGGGTCTGTGGATGGTCGATTTAAGCTACTACAGTGAATGGTACCAAACTGCACCACATTATCATCGCTCTGTGGGCATTTTACTGGCAATACTCACTTTAGGTCGCATCGTATGGAAACATGTGACGGCGTCACCAAAAGTAGAAGGTAAACCTTACGAGGTAGTTGCAGCAAAAGCCGCACATGGGGTTATGTACCTGTTGCTTATTACTATCTTTGTTTCAGGTTACCTCATCTCAACATCTGATGGTCGCGGTATCGAAGTATTTAACTGGTTTACCGTACCAAGCGCAGGGGAGTTATTCCCTGGTCAATCAGACATTGCAGGTGAAATCCACTTTTATGCAGCGTGGGCTGTGATCCTAATGGCAGGATTGCATGCTGCTGCTGCACTCAAACATCACTTTATCGATAAAGACAACACATTAAGAAAAATGTTAGGAGCTTCAAAATGAAAAAGTCACTTTTCGCTACAGGATTAGCAATCGCTATGGCACTACCGTTTGGTGCTAACGCTGCAGATTATGTTATCGACACTAAAGGTGCTCACGCATCTATCAACTTCAAAGTTAGCCACTTAGGTTACAGTTTCATCAAAGGTCGTTTTAATACATTTTCTGGTGACTTTTCTTTTGATGAAAACAACATTGCGGACTCTAAAGTAAACGTAGTCGTAGATACCACAAGCCTTGATTCAAACCATGCTGAGCGTGACAAGCACATCCGTAGCGGCGACTTCATCGACGCAGGTAAATATAGCGAAGCGACGTTCAAGAGTACAAAAGTTGTAGACAAAGGTGACGGCAAACTAGACGTAACGGGTGACCTTACTCTTCATGGTGTAACGAAACCAATCACAATCGAAGCAGAGTTTGTTGGTGCAGGTAACGACCCATGGGGTGGTGAGCGTGCAGGTTTCATCGGTCAAACTCGTCTTGAGCTTGCTGATTTTGAAATTCCTGTAATGGGTTCTTCAAGCTACGTTGATATGGAACTGCACATCGAAGGTGTTAAGAAGTAACTTCTAGTTCCTCACTATATGCCTCGTTCTTAACGACATAAATGAAGAAAGCGCTCTTAAATAAGAGCGCTTTTTTATTGGTGCCAACTTTTCTTGTTAGTTGTTAGTTATTAGTTGCTAGTTATTCGTTGTAATAGTGTTATGCAGTTTCTAGTACTTTGTCTTCAACTAGGTTTAAGCGCTCGCCATACACTGGGCGCAGTGCTTTAAGTACTTCATTACGTGTCACCACGCCAACCATCAAACCATTTTCTAGTACAGGAAGCACTTGAGGCTTACTTACTTTGATGCTCTTAGCACGCTCTTCTAAAGAAAGAGAAGTAAAGCGTGTTGCCATGCCCATGCTTGTTGTTGGGTAAAGTTGGTCTTTATCGATGCATAGGAATTCAACCACATCCACCAATCGGTCATTTGCATCAATGGCTACTACGTCACGGCTCATCAAATCGACAACTTTTTGTTCTTGAGCTGGAATGTAATCTTGGCACCATAATTCAACCATAACGTCGTGTGCTGAGAAGAAACCAACCAAACGGTTTTCGATGTCAACAACAGGTGCACTGATTAGATTGTTGTCCAATAGGGTATCTAGTGCAGTTGATACTGGCATTTCTACGCTCAGAGTAACTGGGCTCGGGTTCATGATCTCTTTTACAATCGATGCGTTTTTCATAGTGCGTTCCTTAACTGACGTGAGTGTTGTAGTGTTTGTAATTGATGCAACTTTTGCTGCTTTAAGTTCTGGTCGACGGTAAATACACCAGTTAGCTAAGCCAACTAATACGGCGCCACCAACGATGTTGCCTAGGGTTACTGGAATTAGGTTTGCAGTAATAAAGTGACCGACATTCAAATCTGCATATTGAGAAGCCGGTACGCCAACTGCTGTCCAGAAAGATTCCGGTGCGAAGTTTGCGATAACGATACCTAGCGGCACCATAAACATGTTTGCTACACAGTGCTCAAAGCCACTGCTGACGAACATTGCTACTGGCATGATGGTCATTGCCGCTTTTGTCATTGCGTTTGCAGAGCTGAATGTCAGCCAAATAGCAAGACAAACCAACAAGTTACATAAGATTCCTAACGCAAAAGCTTGTACCAATGTGTGGTGTAGCTTGTGTTGTGCGATGTTTAGTGCGTTTAAGCCCCATTGACCCGCATCCATTTGGTACAAGCCTGCAGCGCTTACCAATGCAAGTAGGAACATCGCACCGATGAAGTTACCTACATAAACCTTGCCCCAAATCGACAACATTTTGCCGAATGAGATTTGTTTGTTTGCCCATGAGATGCTCGAAAGCACTGAGCTGGTAAACAACTCACCACCGCAAATGACGATGAGTATCAAACCCATACTGAATGCTAAACCACCAGCAAGACGGCTAAGACCCCAACCTGCATCCGCACTACCTGTTGTCACTGTGATGTAGAACAAGAATGCTAAACCGATGAATGCGCCTGCCATAATTGCCAAACCCAGTGTCATGCCGCTGGTTTTGTTTGCTTTACTAAGTGCAAACTTCTCAGCTTCAGCCATCATTTCTTTTGGAGAGAAATACTGGATATTTTGAGAGCTGGTCACCGCCATAATGACTCCTTAGTCTGTGGTTCCATATGAACTCCTTGGTTAATGAAATCGAGACGTTTTCTGTACTCGAAAGAAAAGGTGTTATTGTTTTTTGTTGCGGTGTTCCCGAACCGCATATCCAGATTAAGCAGGTCAGAGCTACAGGTAAAATTGATAATATTTAGAATCCTCATCAAATTATTTGATAAGTTCTTAAAGGCAGGTAAAATGAACCTCATTGCGTATCGACGCATGTATTTTTGGGGTGCGAGAGTATGGGGAATACTCGCCAATTAGGGAGGACACTTTGCGCTACTCACTTAAGCAATTAGCGGTTTTTGACGCTGTTGCAGATACCGGCAGTGTAAGCCAGGCCGCGGATAAACTGGCTCTGACACAATCGGCGACGAGCATGTCGCTTGCTCAGTTGGAAAAAATGCTTGGTAGACCTTTATTTGAAAGGCAAGGCAAACAAATGGCTTTAACACATTGGGGGATGTGGTTAAGACCAAAAGCAAAGCGTTTACTGCAAGACGCGCTACAAATTGAAATGGGTTTTTACGAGCAACACTTGTTGAGTGGGCACATTCGATTAGGCGCGAGTCAAACACCTGCAGAACACCTAGTTCCTGACCTTATCAGTATCATTGATAATGATTTTCCAGAGATGCGTATCTCCTTAGGCGTACAGAGTACTCAGGCCGTCATCGATGGTGTCTTGGATTACAAATACGATCTGGGCGTGATTGAAGGTCGCTGTGACGATAACCGTTTACACCAAGAGATTTGGTGTCGAGACCATCTTACTGTAGTCGCAGCGTCCCACCATCCATTTGCGCGTAACTCATCAGTGAGCTTAGCTCAACTTGAACAAGCGAAATGGGTGTTGCGAGAACATGGTTCTGGTACTCGCAAGATTTTTGATAGTTCGATTCACCATCTTATTGAAGATTTGGACGTGTGGCGTGAATACGAGCACGTTCCAGTTCTAAGAAGCTTAGTATCCAATGGTCAGTATTTGACGTGCCTGCCTTATCTTGATGTAGAACGTTACATTGAAGCTGGTGATTTGGTTGCGCTGAACGTACCTGATCTGAAGATGGATCGAACATTATCGTTTATATGGCGTGCTGATATGGCGGAAAACCCATTGGTTGACTGCATCAAACGTGAAGGCTTACGCATGATGAAAGGCAAACCTTCAGTGCTTTAAGCGATATTCGAAACAAAATGATCGCATCTTAGTAAAGGCTCTGCATTGTGCAGGGCCTTTTTTGTCATCTATTGCTTATTTCGCCCAATTTATTGTGATTTTGTTATTTTCGAAATCTGTTGATTTATCGGTTGCGTCAAATTTAACGTGTAAAACATGCAACGTTATAGGATGTTAATGCGATCTTGATCACCGAAGTCAATGAGGGATGTGCCTAGTATTGACTGCCTGATTTCAATGTATGAAGGCAGTTTTCGAACCAAGTGGTACGAAACTAGTCAAGCGGGTAAGAATACCATGACCACACTTTTAGCAATTTCAATTACAACTGGCATTCTCTCTGGCGTATGGGGCTGGATCGCTATCTCCCTTGGTCTGTTGTCTTGGGCAGGCTTTCTTGGCTGTACAAGTTACTTTGCATCCCCGACAAGTGGCTTAAAAGGGCTAGCAGAAAGTTTGATCACCAATATGACAGGCGTATTTTGGGCGTTGGTAATCATTTACGGTTCAACTTACGTAGGTGTAGAGATTATCGGTTATGTAATTACTGCTGTAGTCGCGTTCTTTATGTGTATTCAAGCGAAACAAGCTTGGTTAGCGTACATCCCTGGTACTTTCATTGGCTCATGCGCGACTTTTGCTGCAGACGGCAATTGGCAACTTGTGGTGCCATCGCTGATTTTAGGTGGCGTGTTTGGTTACCTAATGAAAGCAACAGGTCTTTGGTTGCATGCGAAATCAGCCACTACTTCTTCGCTCGCAGAGCAAGTACAGTAGTGAACCCCCGATCTTATTTGTATCCGCTGTGTATTGAGACTTATCCCGGTCAATACTGTTAATCAAAATTACTGATTCTTGATACAAGCACACCTAATTGGTGTGCTTTTTTTTGTCTGTCTATTTTGGGGGATCGCTCTTTACGTATTCCCATTTGCCATAGTTACCACGCGTTTGAGCGTCCAGCGCAAAAGTACAGGAATGCAATCGACGCCACGTTCTTCGCAATGGGCAACAATTGCGAGTGCGAGATCCGGTTTTGCTTGTTTCTTCAAAACGCGGTTTACGACTTTCTTAGCTGGGATTGGATGATCATGAGGAACTTTGATGATGTCCTTAAAGAAAATTTCAAAGCCATTGTTATAGAGGAAGTGCTCGATATCTCTATCGGGTAGCTCGGTAAGGCGATGACGTTCTTGGTCGTTATTTAAATGGGCTCTCACTGTGTGCGCGTATTTTTTACCAGCCGGGTCGCCGTCAGTCACCACATGCCAGTCGATACCAAACTCTTGCGCCACTTTAACTAATGACTTCAGACCCGATTGGGCAAATTCAACGATTTGAACCCCTTCCGCTGCGAGATCATAACCGCACTGGCGTGCCAACTCGTTAAATAGCCAGACTTCCGTTTCTCCTTCGACCAATAACCAGCAACGGGCAAATAGGGCGCCGGCGCGATGAAAACGAATATGGAAACCAATACGTCGTAATTGGTCGACACTAAAGCGATTAGTATTGAGCGATTTTGCGATGGTTCGATCCGATAAACGAACCAAACGACGAATTGATGCCAAAGGTACGGAGCCAAGTAAACGCGCACTGTTTGTGGTGAGGATCTTCTGCATTGGTAATAACTGCAACAAACTCCAAGCGCGAGATAAGTGAGTCGGGTGCAAACGACCCTCTGGATCTTCAATGATCAAGATGGGGCGAGCGCAACGTCTTAAATCTGTAGGACCTTTTGCTTGTAGATACGCGTTCAACAACCCCATAAGTAGCAGTCGGGTTTGTTTGTTGTTTGTTTCCCTTAAAAACTGCGACAATCCTTTTTCTGCTGACGGACTGGCGTAGAACAAGCCATCTCGCGGTTTTCTCGGGTGACCTTTTTTCACACTTCGGAATGCAAAGTAGTGCTCGACTAACGTGTGCATTGAATCAAGACTGCTGCGAACTTCACCTTTGTTCACATGACCAGGCATAGCAAACAGGCGACGGCAGGTATTATTAATGCGTTTTTCTATACGAGCATTTTTGTTGTCACCATTAATGTGATTGGGTTCGGGGAAACGGCGTGAGTCGCGTAATCGGATTACTGGGTGAAGGGTCATCAGTTCAATTGCGAGTTTCTCTGCATGATGCAGTTGCTTCGCTTCGCCACAACAGTCCAAGAATGCGTACTTGGTTGTGATGTGGTGGCCATCTCTACTGGCACTTAAACGGTAATAAATGACGTGTTCGTTGTCTTCGTTGATGCACCATGTAGGTTTAATGCGACGATAACGTCCAGCATTCACTTCTTGTTTATCTTGAGATTTAAAACAGAGTACGATTTGAAGATGCTGTGTTTGTGGGTGCGAGATGGAATAGTCGACGTGGAAGTCCGTCATTTCAAATTGATAGAGAGAGCCATCTGCAGGTAAGGCGAGAGACAGGGCGTCGAGTAGGGAGGATTTACCCCAAGTGTTCTCACCGATTAAGGTCGTCAGTTCGTCAAAAGAGAGTGAAAGGCGTTTAATGCCTCTAAACCCAGAGATTTCGATGCGTTCTAGTCTCATCTCACTCCTCCTTGCAATTATTTGAATTATCGAGAGTTCTTTTGCTCCTCATAAGCATATATGAAATTGATCATGGCAAGTTAAGCTCAGTTCACAAATTTAAGAGCATTCATCCTATGAATAGAGACCGTTTAGGCGTAAAGTCACTTTCAAACTTGTACGCAAGATGAATCTTGATCACGTAAAAATGAAATGACAATTTCTCTGTTTCATAAAATTCATGATTCTGTCATGATTCAGTTCTAATAATTAAAAGGAATGAAAAGAGAGAAGATGACAATGAATAAAAATCATAAGCCAGTCAGAATCAAACTGGCACACATCAATGACACTCATTCCTACTTTGAGCCAACGTCATTACAGCTAAAACTCAATATCGATAACGAAAGAACACTAGAGCCTTATGTGAGTGCTGGTGGCTTTTCACGTATTGCGACTCGCGTAGAGCAGTTACGCGACGACGCGCAACGTCAAGGTCAGGGCATGTTATTTCTTCATGCAGGTGACTGTTTCCAAGGCACTCTGTATTTTTCGTTATTCAAAGGCAAAGCAAACGCCGACTTATTAAATGCACTTAACATTGATGCGATGGCATTAGGCAATCACGAACTCGACATGGGTAATGAGCCGGTTGCTCTGTTTTGTCAGCGTACGCAATTCCCATTGCTCGCGGGCAACTGGGATCTGTCGAACGAATTGCCTAATAAAGAACATCGCATGGGCGATTGCGATAACGTGCTGAGTTTCGATACTGACACCCAAAGCGCGCAATACCTAGTGAAAGAGTTTCACGGAGAGAAAGTTGCCATCTTTGGTCTGTCTATCGACAAGATGAGCGATATTGCTAACCCTGATGCTGATACACCATTTATCAACGCAATCGAAACCGCAAAGCAAACCGTTGAAGAGATCCACCAAGCCGGTATCAAAAATATCATTCTTTTAAGTCATTTAGGCTATGAAGGGGATTTAGAGCTCGCAGCACAAGTGGATGGCATTGGTATTATTGTTGGGGGTCATAGTCATAGGTTACAAGGTAACTTTACATCTATTGGCTTAGGCGAAGATGATCCTTATGGCATCAAAGTTAACGATACTTATGTGGTTCAGGCTGGCTATCATGCATTAACCATGGGGCACTGTGTACTTGAGTTTGATGAACACGGCAAAGCAACCATGTTAAGTGGTCAAAATGAATTGCTGTTGGGACGTCGAATTTTCTGGGATTCAACGCTTAATGAACAACTAGACCAAGGCGTTTTTGAAGAAGCGTGTGACTTTATTCATGGTCAACCAAACGTGGTCGTTTGTAAAAAGCACCCAGAGACACAAGCCATTTTAAGAGACAAATATATCCCCCGAGTGCGTAAGCTTCAGTCTCAAGTAATTGCCAATGTCGCAGAGAAGAAGCGCCATATTCGCATTCCGGATGAATTCGGTGGCAGTGAACTTGCCCCTTCCGTTGCACACTCTTTCTTGTATGCGCTTAACAAGCGTGGCCACAACGTTCAATTTGCAATTCATAATGCGGGAGGCGTTCGTACATCTCTCAACCCAGGGAATATTACTGTGGCAGATGTTGCCGGACGATTGTTGCCATTTGCCGTTCCGATTGGTTGCTATGAGGTGCAAGGAAAAGCCGTTCGCTTGGCATTGGAAGGTGCGATCAACAATGCACTCAACAATGGGGTTGAAGGTACAGGTTCTGGCAGCTACCCATACACACATAATTTGAATTTTGAATACCAAACAGACGCTCCAAAAGGCCAACGTATTAAAAACCTAGAAATCTTTGATGGTAAGCGTTGGTGTCAGGTTGACGATGAGGCATGGTATCGTGGTGCTTCGTCTGCTTATACTATGAAAGGCAAAGAGGGCTATGAGGCGTTGCTGGATATGAAAGGCGAAGGCTTCGTTAGCAACCTCTCCATGGCAGATTGCTTTATTGAATTACTTACGGACGAACCAAACTGCTTGAACCAAGGTCACAAACTTTACTCACAGAAGAATCAATAACGGTTATTGGTATCCTTTTTGCTCCTTTCCTGATGCACATGCGATTAAGAGGGAAGAGAGTATGTGGAAAAAAGATTGGGCTGACGCAGCGGTTGTCGTTGCTTGGGTCGCAGTTTGGTCAACACTGGTTTACTTTGTACCGTTAACTGGTTTTTAAAGACCGACTATTCAACAAATGAGGGGCGCATAAGTGCTCCTCATTTGTATCTGAACGGCTTCAAATTCATGACGTTGATAAACATTCTTCACAAAATACTTTGTTGTTATCGATAACGATTTTTTGTTGGAGATCCCGCAGTGCAGGCGTATGATGGCGGCGTTTGGGGAGTAGTTAGCGCAAGTTTATTTATCGTCATCTCGTTAAGCATCAGCTTATCCGGTAAATAAAGGTGTCACTTGATTCGTCATGTGATCACTTCAACGAGACCAACGCATTCATTGACTAGCAGACACATGGGTAATGTGACTGTTGGTTTGTATTGTTTGCGGAAGGTCAGCCCGAATAATGTCCTTCCGCATGGGAGGAAGCATGTCTCTTATCGGAAATACCACCCAATTATCCCAGTCTGTTCCACTGCAAGAATCACTGACAATGTACGGTGTATTCGGCCTATTTACTTTGGTTTTAGTCGCTCTCGATATCTATCAGACTCGTGGCGGCGTGATTACCATGAAAAAAGCAATTGGTTGGAGCGTATTCTGGTTCTTATTAGCGTTTGTCTTTGCAGGCTCTATCTATTTCTTTTGGGATTATTACGCGCCTCATAGCGTTTATACACACGAAAAAGCGACCATATCGTTCTTAACTGGTTACTTGCTTGAGAAATCGTTAAGTGTCGATAACTTGTTTGTGTTTGCAATTATCTTTGCGCAATACAAGGTGCCTGAGCATTTGCGTCCACGCGCTCTATTGTGGGGTGTTATTGGTGCGTTAGTTCTGCGTGCAATCATGATCGCAGTTGGTGCTCAATTACTTGCTCAATACCATTGGGTGCTTTACCTATTCGCAGCATTCCTAATTTGGACTGGTATTAAACTGGCGCGAGATAAAGGCGAAGAAGAAGAGGTGAACCCATACCCTGAGCAGTTCATTCGTAAATTCTTACCAGTGACAGAAGAGTATCAAGGTAACCACTTGATCTTGAAACAAGCAGGTAAGTGGGTTGCAACGCCAATGCTGATCGTTGTTGGTGTGATAGCGGTGATGGACGTGATGTTCGCACTGGATTCGATCCCTGCAATCTTTGCAGTAACGCGTGAACCATTCTTGGTATTAGCGGCTAACGTGTTTGCTTTGCTTGGCTTACGTTCTCTGTACTTTGTACTGCAAGCAATGTTGGACAAGTTTGTGTACTTAAAACCAGCGCTGTCAGTGATCATGATGTTCATTGGTGTGAAGATGCTACTGGTTGGCACGCAATACGAAATCCCAACGGCTTGGTCATTAACTTTCCTAGTGACAGTGATGACGACAGCGGTTATTGCTTCTATCTATAAGAACAAAGAAACCAATAGCTCTAGCGTTAAAATTACTAATCAAAACTCTTAAGTATTTTGTAAATTCAAAATCCTTTAAAAGATTTTTTGGTTAATTAAATGTTGCAAATAAACTTGGGTTTACCTGCGTAAATCCAAGTTATTCAACTAAAGATTCGCCTTGTTGAATAAATATGCAGTTAGTTGGGTTTTGTATTCTTATGGTTTGTAACGGATTTGTTTTATAAGAAAAACTAATCTGAATAACCAAATTTTGTCATTTTTTGCTCAGAGAAAAAATGACTAATATACAACCAACAAAACAATTTACTGCTTTTAAAGAGAGGCAATCATGGCACAAGCAATGCAAATGACAAATGTAGCTTTACCAACCTCTATGGATAAGAAGACCTACGCGGTTAACTTCAAAGGATTGATTGCTCACTTACTAGATATTCTTTTCGTAGACAACTCTGCACCTCGCAGCTACTACGCAGAAGACCTATCTGCACACATTCAGAAAGACATCGGTATGTACCGTTAATCTGAATGGAAAGCGAATTCGAAATGCCGGCTTGATCGCCGGCATTTTTGTATCTGAAATCGCCACATCTAAAACCGCATTGAAAGCTATCTGTCGTTAGCACGGTCATAGTCAGTATCAAAGAAAAGGAGCTGTCTATGATTAATGCGATTACACTTGTTGCTATTACCAGTCTTTCAGCAACACAAAGTTGGGTTCATGAAGGACAGCCCGCACAAGTGATAGAACTGTTTACCTCCGAAGGTTGCTCAAGTTGTCCACCAGCCGACAAATACCTTTCTACGTTTGAATCGAACCCTGATTTGTGGGGAAAGTACATTCCTGTTGCCTACCACGTTGACTATTGGGACTATCTTGGCTGGAAAGACAAATTCGCAAAGCCTGAATTCTCTCAGCTGCAACGTTTGTATCGTGCTTATGGCGCGGTAGGGAGTGTCTATACACCAGCATTTGTCGTTGATAGCGAAGAATGGCGCGGTTTTTTCAATTGGCGCAAGCGCGTATTACCCAACAACGACAATGAGAAAGCCCAATCACTATCACTAGAGCGCTCTGGCAACCAATTCACTCTACGATTTGAAGAGAATGGCACGTATGACGCAACCATTGTGTTTCTCTCAAGTAATGAAACCACACCGGTTAAGCGCGGTGAAAACCGAGGGAAAGTGTTAGAACATGATTTTGTCGCGTTAGAGAAGCAACAAGGTCGCTCAAAGAACGGAGAGTGGATGTTTAAGCTCAATCAACCCATCAAGAACATTGATGCTGTTGCGGCGTGGGTGACTGAGCCAGGGACCTTTAATCGTGTGCAGACTGTCGCGGGTGAGATTCGATAAGCGAACTAGAGGGATACCTTCCAATCCGAAAGCGCTTTGATGTGTTCTGGTCCAATACCACAGCATCCACCTATAATGGTAGCTCCGCGCTGATGCCATTCTTGCGCAAAAGTTAGATATTCCTCTGGTGAGAGTTCACGCATCGATTGTAATGCGCTGTTGGCTTCGTGGTTAGATTGGATTGCGGTGAAGTTGTTTGCGTAAACCCCAATTTCAATATCGAGCTTATGTTGGTTTAAAACTTCCTTGGCATCACTGACAGCTTTTGCCATTACTTCAGGTACTGAACAGTTAAAATAAACACTGATGGTATTGGTGTTATTTGCGCTTTGTACAATGTGCTCAATAGCTTGGATAACGGTTTCGCCGGAGCGCAATAATGCGGTTTCCAATGAGTCATCATTTAAAGAAAAGGCATACGCAGTAGGTTTAGTGCTGCTTGCGAACACTCTTTGTAAACACGTTAGCTCTTCCAGACTGCAAACGGTCTCTGCTAACCAGAGGTCAACGTAATCCTCTTGAGCTTCAAACAAAGTCCTGAAAATGATTTCACCTAATTTGGGTTCGAACAGATCTGGTCGATAACTACCAAACGCTGGTGGAATACAACCTGCTACTTGAACGAGTGTCGATGACTTATCTGCACATTCACGAGCAATTTGGGCTGCAAAGCGTGCTAGGTCACTGCCTTTCTGATCGTAAAGAGCTTGTCCAAGGTGGAATGGCACACAGGCATAACTGTTGGCGATGATGATCTCTGCGCCAGCGTGGATAAAGTTGTTATGCGCTTGGTAAACGAATTCAGGCGATTCAATCAGAGCTTGTGCGCTCCAAAGTGGTTGAGAGAATGGGGCACCCATGCGTTTCAGTTCTCTTCCCATACCGCCGTCAAGGATGGTTAACTTCTTCATACTACAATCCATCAAAATTCTTCCTAGTTGAACCTTAAATGAAAATAGCAATGAGCGAAAGTGACGAAAGGATAAAGATAGGCCGAGTAAGTGGGCAGATAAGTAGCGAGTTAGCTAACCGAAAGGTGCAGAACATCAGAAACGAAAACGGGGTCCCGATTGGAACCCCGTTTAATTCGAAAGTAATGTTGAGATTACTTCTTACGGCAGTACTCAGCGATCACGTACATTGACTGACCACCGTTTGCCTTACCTGAAACAAGTTTAGGGTCATCACCAAGGCTGATACCGCGAATAACAGTACCTTGTTTGATTACTTGGTTTGTACCTTTAACTGGTAGGTCTTTGATTACTGTTACATCGTCACCTTTCTTAAGTTCAGTGCCGTTGCAGTCAACAGTTTTATCGTCAGCCGACATACCTTTCATAGCCCAGTTCATTTGCTCTTCTTCCATGTACATCATGTCAAGAGCGTCTTGAGCCCAGCTTTCTGTGTTTAGGCGAGTAAGTTGGCGCCATGCAGTTACTTGTACCGCAGGAACCTGACTCCACATGCTGTCGTTTAAGCAGCGCCAGTGGTTAATGTCTTTAGGCTCTTCAATCTCACCAAGACACTTATCACAAACCATGATAGCAGTATCAACCGTCACGTTACCGTGTGGTGGAACAGCAAATGCTGTTAGTTGAGATTCAGAAGAACACAGTTCACATTTTGACTCGCAGCGAGCAAGCAGAGTAGCTTCGATAGACATAAGGACTCACCTTAGTAATGTTTTTTGGTGGCGGTATTATCCACTTTATCCTGAGAAATAAAAGGGTGTTAGAGAATTAAAGGCGAGATTTTACAATATTCCAACCTGAAAGAGGCGAAGATGTAAAATATTGGCTAAACAAATAATATCTAGAATATAAATAAGGGTGTTGATTGTTTTGAATGATGAATCAGTTGCATTGATGAATGTTATTGCTGAAGGGTAAAGTTATTCAAAATGAATGGAAAGTGCCCCCTGATTTCCAGAGGGCATGTCGTTTTATCGTTCAATAATCTGCACGACTTGGTCTTTCGAAATGCTCATTTCTTTGCCATCCACGTCCTCGTATTCGTACATGCCGGTATCTTCGTTTAAGTCCGGCTTGCCGTAAGAGGTAATGATTTTCCCTTCATTCGTTGACATTAGGTATTGGCTGCTGCCGCAAGCGGCAAGAAGCAGTGCAGTAGCAATAACGGTCAATACGCGCATAAAGTTTTCCTTTTTAAACAAATAAGTTAGACAAAGACAACGTTATAACTATAGCAGAGGAAATATGAGTGGGTTTGAATAGAACAGAAACGAAAAAGCCCAGTCGAAACTGGGCTTTGGTTAGGTAACGATGCTTACTTAAGTACAGCTGTGTTAGCTACACCCGTTAGCATATCGTCCATTAGGAAGTCAGCATTTTCCATCTGCATCTCTACATGATGGTCTAGGTCCGCTAACGTACCGCTAGGAGAAGCGAATGTACTGTGTGTCGCAGTTGCATTGAACTGTACAAAGCTCGCAGAAGGAGACACGGTTGTGTTCGAACTGTTCACAGTTGTTAGTCCAAGTTTCGCTGCTAGAGGTTCAGTACCCGCAAACGGTGCATTGGCTACGTTGTTTGGCACAGTATCGTCACCATCGACTTCTGTCATAAGGAATGGTGTTGATAGCGAACCCGAAGCCATTAGGTCACTCGCGTTAGTAAATGGATCAACCGTATCTAGCGTCGTCTGCGCAGCGTAGATAAAGCTAGAGAAGCCTGCGTTTAGCTTAGCCAAGTCTTCAGCACTCGCGTTTGCTTCAAAAAACTCGTAACACTCTTTGTCTGACTTTCCGGTACAAGATACATCAGCGTAATCAGCGTAGTCCGCTGATGCTGCATAAGCCAAGTTGTGTTTGATCTGTGGACCAAAGTTAGACGAACCAAGCAGTAGGTTACCAATTTGGCCACCTGCGTTTTGAATTGATGCGCCGCTGAATGTGTACAGTGCGTCTGCCGTTGGGCTACCTAATGTGTTGTTCGCCGCAGCTACAGCAGAAGTACCGACGATGCCACCCAATGAGTGACCAAGCATCTTCACTTTTGAACCCGTCATTGGATTAAAGCCTTGAAGCGGGCTGCTTGCTAGAAGGCCAGCTTGCGCTGAAACAACTAAGCTTGCACGTAGACCAAGAACATCAAGCACGCTTTGGCGAAGGTTATCACGCGCTACCGCTAGGTTAGACAGGTTTAGGTAAGCCAGTACATCCGCATTTGCTGAGCGTTGGTCATCTAAGCTACGAGTACCGTGAATAGGCAGGTCAATTGCGATAACAGCAACACCGGCTTTCACCATGTTGAACGCAAAAGAGTAAGCATTTTCTTTGGCTGATGTAATACCGTGTTGGTAAATCACAACATCTGTAGGAGTACCAGTTTTTGGCGTAAACAGTAGGAACTCAACGTCTTCTAGTGACTTAACCACTGGTACTGGAGAGTAGCGAGTAATAATGCGGTCACTATCGAGTTGAGTACCGTCTGATAGGAACAGCGTAGAGCCAACCAGTTTCAACTGTTCGGTTGGATCGGTTGCTAGCTTGGTAACATCAACGGGATCATCAGCAAAGACACCAGTAGATAGCTGTTGAACCATGTTCGCTTGCTCTGCAGGATCCGCCAACGCAGCACTTAGCTTCGCTAGGCTAGGCATTGCAGAAACCATAGGCTGCATGTTCCAATCTGCGCCTTTCTCTAGGTAATGTGGTAGTCGCACCACACCCTGAGTAACATTCACATCGACAGCTGCGCCAGCGTACAAACCTTTGATCGCTGTCTTAGCGGCATCAAGATCGCTGATGTATTTATTGAAGTCTTCATCGGCATCTAGTGCTGTAACAAAGTCTTGCGTTGTACCCAATGTCATTGTGTATGCTGTTGCTAAATCGACAGAACCTTCATTCGCATCGTTCTTGTAAACCGTGTTTAGCGTATTTGCACCTGTTGCAAAGCCTGTTGCTGTCACGCCTTTTACTGCGGCAAGCGTATCGCCGACAGACTGGGTGCTAAACCATGAGGAGTAAACGATGTCAGCTGGGTTCACGCTCGCTAGACCGAAAATGCCTTCTACAGCAGTTGTTGCCGCTTGGACTGAAGCTAGGTCACCAGTCTCGTAGACAATCTCTTTTGATTTACCTGTCGCGTAGCTGCCTGAAGTGCCGATAGGGTTGCCGTTAACATCCTGAATCGCTTGAGTCACTGCGAAGATGTATTCACCAGATTCATCAAGAGAATTCATGAATTGGATGTAAAGCGAGTTACCACTTGCTTGCACAACGAAATCTGTGCCAAGGGTTAGGACTTTTTCAATTGGGTTTGAAGCACCATCCCAGTCAGTCAAGCGTTGGTTGATCTTAATAACGCTAACGCCTGACGTAACAAGGCCATCAGCGAACCCATCGCCGTTGAAGTTTAGTACGATTGGCATTGATGTTGACCAGCCATCCATCGTGTTCATTGAGGCTACTGGGTTTGTCAGCGCATCATCACCGTCTGTAGGTATGCCAAGCGTTCCGTCTGCGCTATCCATCAACAAGTAAGAAGGTGCAGGGACGTCTGCGTCTGCGCCTTGTAAGGTAAAGCTAATCGACGTGTTACGGTCAAGAAGCGCTTGAACTGCTGGCTCAAACGTGACGGTATCAGATGTGCCTGAGCTAGAGGTATCGTCACCACAACCTGCAAGTAGGATTGCAGAACAAAGCAGTGATAGTTTAAACGTGTGTTTCATTGGTTTACTCCGTTAATCCTAATTACTTGAAGGTGTAGTTCATCTGTACAGCACTGATGTATGCAGTACCTTCTGAATCAAACGTGATCTCTTGATCTGCTGCGTTGGTTTCAGTGAACGAGCCAGACTTACTCTTAACAAAAGCAAAACCTGCATCGAAGGTTAGGTTCTCTTTCATTGCATAAGTCACGCCTGCGCTGTACCAGAAACGGTCGCTATCAGGGATACTCAATGTTGCTTCACCAGCTTGCTCGTCATATGCGATACCAGCGCGAAGTGTCCATTGATTGTTTAGTGTGTATGTACCACCGAAGGAGTAACGGTTGTTGTCTTCATATTTCTCAGGTTTAAAGAAGCACACGCCATCAACACAGTCTTTGCTGGTTGCTTTTAGCTCTTTAAATGTGCTCCAGTCTGTCTGTTGCCATCCGTAATGGATCGCCCATTTATCATTTAATTGATGGAATGCAGACAATTCGATAATGGATGGGAGAGAGATTTGTAAGCGGCCATCGACTTTTGACGCGTTAGCGATGCCAGAGTCATAGCTGCTGAATTCACCCTCATCGAAGTCTAAATCCACTTTGGAACGGTAGCCGAATCCAAAACGGTTGTTTTCATTCAATTCGTATAGGGCACCAATGTTCCAACCGAAAGCGAAAGTATCACCTTCCATGCCGATTAGGTTGTCAGATTTTTTGCTTCCAGGACCAAATAAAGGCGCCAATGAGCCTTTGTGGCGAGTAAGCTCTGCATGTGCGTAAACAATGTTAATACCACCACCAACGCTAAACTGTTCGTTGATGCGGTAAGCAATATTCGGGTTAATGTTGACTGAAAGTAGGGAAGTATCACCTGCCATGTCACCAGCAGAAATGTCATCTGGGTAATCGGTCGCGACACCGTAGGTAGTGAACATGCCAATACCCCAAGCCCATTTGTCGTTGATCGGGCTGATGTAGTAACCAGCCGGAACGATTTGTAGTGGGGCAACGTCATTAGCGTGTTCTTTATGGAAAGTGTCATAGACGTTAACTTCAGGATCGACGACAGATAGCGCGCCTGAAAATTGAGCTTCATTAAAAAGTGTCATCGCAGCTGGGTTGCGTGCTAATACGCTCGCATTGTCGGCTACTGCGCCTTCACCTGAAAATGCTCTACCAAGACCAGAAGCCGAGTGTTCGGCCACCTGAAAGCCCGCAGACTGGGCATTACACGCAAACAATATTGAAATTGTCAGCAGAGAGCAGTGCTTCTTGTTCATCCTTGACCCTCCTAGGGTGTCATTATATTAGACCGAAGTCTTTGTATTTGTTGTGTGCCTTTTACACCAATTGCTATCGGTTCGATTTACAACTTTAATGTAAATATAATGTTAATTGTATGTTTATTAACTTGTCAAAGATCAGACGTATATTGCGTTTTAAATTTGATGCATAGGTCAAACCGCAATTAATAAGGCCATGTATTATGGTGATATTTTTGTAAAGAATGGTATGACCAGAGTTGTTTTGTAAATCTTATGATTAAAAGCCGATCAAATACGTGTTGTTAACATGCTTTTCGTTCGGTGCCATTGCAGGCATAATTCGCACTTTGTGTTTATCGCATTGGAAATCGCGTTGGAATTACTACACATTGAATTTTTAGGAAAGTCGCTCAGGCTTGAAGGCTCTATGGCGGGTTGGCAACAACTGTTTTGGGATAACACCTTAGTTTCGCAGATTGCTGCGAGCGATGATGACTCAGGCAAGACACAGCATGAGTTCAAGCTCACTGCTGGAGAGGACGTTTTACATTGCCAATTGAGCTGTGAACTAAACTGGCAACCATTTGATTTTAAGTATCAAGCAACAGTGAATGACTCACTGGTTGTTGAAGGGACTCGTGACGAAAAAGACATTGAACGCCAAGTGCCAGTAGAACCGCCACCGGCAGAAAAGCGTTTTAGTCTAATTGGTATTGTGTCGCTCGGCATGAAAGCGTTGAAAAGCGCGAAAGTCATTAAGGTGGCGTTAGCCTCTGCAAGTCTTGCGGCATACTCATGGCTGTTTTCGATTGAGTTCGCCCTTGCATTGGTGGCGTGTTTGATTTTTCACGAATATGGCCATATCCGAGCAATGAAGTACTTCGGTATGAAGACCAAAGGCATCTATCTCATCCCATTTTTAGGCGGCTTAGCGCTAAGCGATGAAAAGATAAACACACGTTGGCAAGATGTAGTTATCTCCATCATGGGCCCGTTCTTTGGTTTGGTGCTCAGCATTGTGTTCACCGTCTTGTATTGGATGACCGGTGAGATGATCTTTGCAG
Organism: Vibrio sp. M260121; assembly: GCF_036533715.1. Taxonomy (NCBI): domain Bacteria; kingdom Pseudomonadati; phylum Pseudomonadota; class Gammaproteobacteria; order Vibrionales; family Vibrionaceae; genus Vibrio; species Vibrio sp. M260121. Next base: position 25,993 of record NZ_JATABF010000053.1, read on the forward strand.
GATTGGCCGTATTTAACGCCTTGTTAAACCTATTCAACCTATTGCCAATCTTGCCGTTAGATGGCGGGCATGTACTTAAAAGCATAACCTTTTCAATGAACACATGGATAGGTTTGGCCGGTAGTATTGTCACGGCGTTGCTCGGTATCTACATCAGCTATACTTTCGGCTTAACACTGCTTGGTTTCTTATTGATGATGGGAATGCTCGAAGTGGTAATGGAATGGCGAACTCGCCATCATAGCCACTTATTGCCGTTAACACGTTATGGTCAGCTGTTTTCGTTTGCGTGGTACTTGGTATCGGTTTGCGGTTTTATCGCAATCATTTGGTACTTCGCAGGGTTAGGCGATAGCTTGTTGAGTTTGCCGCTGCAGATCCTCGGCACTTAAAGCATAAGTCTGTCTAAAAAATAAAGCTCCATCACGGAGCTTTATTTTTTAGAACTGTATTCACTACTCATTTAAACTAACCACATCTTGGTGCTTTCGCATTCGACGCGGGTAATGTTTTTATGGTTGCCTGTAAGTCTTTGATGCGAGTGCTGTGTGATGGGTGAGTAGAGAAGAACTCCGGCGGTTGTCCACCACCCGCAGCAGCCATGTTTTTCCAAAGATCAACGCTTTCATTTGGATTGAAGCCCGCTTTCGCCATGTAGCCTAAACCCACAATATCGGCTTCTGATTCCTGAGTGCGGCCATAAGGAAGTATCACGCCGTACTGAACACCGACACCAAGCGCTGCCATGGTCATCTGTTGATACTCTTTGTATTCAGAGACACCAATCGCCACGTTAGCTAGCGACAACCCCGCGTTTGCTAGTTGGCTTTGAGACAAACGCTCATTACTATGGTCTGCTAAAACGTGTGCTACTTCGTGGCCAATAACCGTTGCAAGTTGGTCTTGGTTTTTCGCTACTTTCAGCAATCCAGTGTAAACGCCGATTTTACCGCCGGGTAGGGCAAATGCGTTGACTTGGTCACTATCAAACACAACAACCTCCCAATTCTTAAACCCTGCTTGAGGCGGGATCGTATCGGTAATTTGCTTGGCAACACATTGAACATATGCGTTGACCTTTTTATCTTTGCTTATCGGAATTTCTTGCTTCATCTGATCAAAAGATTTAGCGCCGAGAGAAGACATCTCTTGGTCGGAAAACATCAAAATTTGGTTACGGCCAGTGGGCGAAGAGCTACACGCTGTTAGACCTGCAACGGTCAAAAGTACTGAGGCTTTAATCCATGTTCTCATAGCGGGGTCCATATAAATATTTTTTGTTTTGTACCAATAGTATAACGCTTAGTAAAGAAACGTTAAGTCATTATGTTGATCACGTTGAGACTTGCGTTTGACCTTGAAGTCGCGATGCGATCAGGACTATGCTAGGCACACTTTTCATAGATAAACCGTCCAGTGCGATACGGGACGAGATAAGAGCGAAAAATGAGTATTTGGAAAAAGCCAATTAACTTAGACATTCTTAACGCCACGTCAAAAAATACCATGATGGAGCATCTGCAAATCGTCTATACCGATTTCACTGATGATTCACTAAGCGCGACCATGCCGGTGTGCAGCTTTACACACCAACCATTGGGTATGTTGCATGGCGGTGCGTCTGTTGTACTTGCAGAAACGCTTGGTTCACTTGCTGCGAATTTCTGTGTAGAGGAAGGCAGTTACTGTGTTGGTTTGGACATCAATGCAAACCATGTTCGTGCGATGCGCAGTGGCCATGTTATTGGTACCGCAAAACCTGTCCATTTGGGCGTGTCCACTCAAGTGTGGCAAATCGAAATCACCGATGAACGCGAACGTTTGGTTTGTACGAGCCGTTTGACGATCGCAGTAAAACATCCGAAAGAAAAACAAGTTCAATAAGAGAATACTGATATGGTCATTGAATTCTCTTTAGGAAAAATCATCGCAACGCAGCGTGAAATTGTTATCAAACTTACGGGTAGCGCGATGGTTACTTTGCAAGCACAAACTGATGCAATTCAGCTACTTGGACGTGGAGCAAATGTTGTTTTAGCCCATGGTGCGGAAACGAAATGGTCGATCAAACTCGACGATGAAGATCAATTACGCCAACTAGCGCAAGAAATTGGTATCGACATTCAATAATTTGCACGTCTGAGTTTGCACTTTTCACGAAAAATGAGGAAACTTAGTTTATCGTTATGAAAACTAAAATTTCCTCTTTATGAGTAGCCCTCGTTTACGCGTTCAGTTCGAAACGCTGTTTGAAAAATTTTCTGGTAATGACACGGATGTTCAACTCGAAGACATTACCGAAGCACTCTTTTGTACTCGTCGAAACGCTCGAATCGTCCTCAATAAACTAGAGGAAGAAGGGTGGATCGAATGGCATCCTGCCGCAGGTCGTGGCAAGCTTTCTAAACTAATATTCAAGCGCAATCGTAGCGATGTAAGTGAGAACCTTGCACGTCGTTACTTAGACGAAGGGAAAATAGGTCAAGCCCTTGAAGCGCTCGATAATGATGCAGCTAAGCTCACTCAGGTTATTCAGGGCTATTTAGGTCTGCAACATCGACAAGGTGAACAGGTCGTTCGTTTGCCTTATTACAGACCGCTTTCTATGTTGAACCCGCAAAAGCCAATGCGCCGTTCAGAGCAGCATATCGCGCGTCAGGTGTTTAGTGGCCTTACAAAACTCGACGACAACGAGCAGCTTCAACCCGATTTAGCGCATTACTGGGAAGCACTTTCAGACACACATTGGCGCTTCTATCTACGTCGTGGGGTTCGTTTTCATAATGGCGAACTGCTGACGACAGATTGCGTTATCGAAAGTATTGGGGCGTTAAGCGAACTCAACTTGTTCTCTCACATAGAAAAGGTCATCTCTCCAGAGCCTTGGACGGTAGACATCCACCTAGTACGGCCTGATAAGTACCTGCCACTTGCATTGAGTGAGTCACAAGCCAAAGTTTTACTACCAAGCAATTTACGTTCAGAAGAATTCGATAGAAAGCCAATCGGCACAGGCCCATTCCAAGTTAAAGTCAATGATGACAAACGCTTAATTCTGACGGCGTTTGATGGCTACTTTGGTTTGCGTCCGCTCTTGGATCAAGTTGAAGTGTGGGTGATCGACGAAGCTTACTCGTCGATGGTGTACCCAAGTTTGACTAAGCCACAAATGGATAAACAAGCGTCGACGGATGAAGTCGAGCTCGACCCCGGCTGCACGTTTCTACTACTGAATAAAAACACAGGTATAGCAAAAGACCCAAGATGGGCGGAGTTTTTGAGTCAAACCTTAAATAGCTACCAAGTGTATTCCCATGTTCCTCAAGACAAGGTCATTGAGTTGGGAGTGCTGCAAGCATTTGGATTAAAGCCTGGTTGGATTGATCTTAAACCGACAGTGTCCGGTGACGCGCCCCAGAAAGAGAAAACCATTTGTGTCGCTTACCAAAAGAAACACCCTATGTTTCCTGTTATCGCTAAAGCGATCAAAACCTTGCTCAAGCCACATGGCATTGATGTGGAGTTCATTCGTTACGATACTCAGCCGCCCTCGCCAGAAGAAGTGGATATCTGGATCAAAGCAATGGGTATTGCGACCAACCGTAACGACGCACTTGCAGGTTGGCTGTTGGATTACAGCGATATTGACAAGTTTAGTGCGGGTTATGATTTCTCTGGTTGGTCAACGCTGGTGGATCGATGGAGAGCAGGGCAACACACGGATTTTCCTGCCCGAGAGTTAGGCCGACAACTGGTAAAGAGCTGCCAAGTGATCCCGATGTTCCACTGTTGGTTAGGCGTGAACAAAGACCACAGCGGTGCCCTGCAAAACGCCAAATGTAACGCCTTAGGTTGGTTTGATTTCAGTACCGTGTGGGTAAAACCGAAGATAGAGAAAGATGGCGAAACCGAATAAGAAGCAACCGACCAAAACGGTCGAGATATTTTGTGCAAAATGTAAAACGCAGCTGTTTAAATATCGCAAAGGCGGTAAAGGGGCATTAGTGAAGTGCTTTAAAGAACGCATTGTTGAAGACTTCACCAACGCACCTTGCTTTTGCCCAGATTGTGAACAAGAGTTTGCAAGAGACACATTAGTAAGAGGAACACCTGCCTACAAGATGATTGGCGGCAAGGTGACGATGAAATAAGAGTCAGTTATGAGCGAACAACATGAATACTGCATGGTATTGAGTACCGCAGGCACGCAGAAGAACCGAGACGAGATCATCAAAGGTTTGTTGGAAGGGCAACTTGCAGCTTGTATACAGACCATGGCGATAGAGAGCCACTATGTATGGAAAGGGGAAGTGTGTAGCGATAATGAGTGGTTGTTGATCATTAAAACACGCAAAGACTTATACGCATTGGTCGAAGACAAAATAAAAGACCTGCACGAATATGAGGTGGCTCAGATCGTACAGGTCCCAATTGTAGAAGGTTTTAACCCTTATCTAGAGTGGCTTCGCCAGTCGACGTTGAGTTGTCAGTAGAAGCAACGACAGTATCGCCCCCATGGTGTCACATAACATGTCTTTCTGGGCATCCCAAATATCGCCTTGCGATCCCAGGAAGGCAATTCCCTCATCACCGCCTGCAATTTCCGCATACCACCACTCGATGATCTCGTAGCCAGCCGCCAGAGACATGATGGCAAACAAAGCAAACCAACAAGCAAATCCAACACTGATCTTTTTCTTATTAATTAGATATTCAGCAATCGGATAAGCGTATAAACCAATCGAGAAGTGAGCAACACGGTCGAAGTTATTGCGCTCCGAGCCAATTAAGTTGTTGAACCAATCAAACGGAACTTCTGCAAAGGTGTATTTGGCACCAATGGTGTGAAGACAAAGCCAGATAAACATCAGTACATAAGCAGTATTGCTGAATTGGTAACGAATGGAAAGCGCCCAAATGGCAATGAGAATACCGATGGCAGGAACGATCTCTGCAAACCACACCGCGCGAGAGCTTGGCTCTAAGGCAGAAAACAAAAAAACAACGGCGTAGAAAATCGTTAAACCCAATAATGTAGAAGTACTTTTCATAGAGAAATTGATCCTTCAATGGAAAACTGTGGTTATGATTACACTTAATTGTACAGTGTGCAATTGTTTATTTTGTCGGGGAGATGCTTACTTTTTATGTTGATATATTGCCAAACTGCTCAACAATAAAACGTTTGCGCGTAAACATTTCATTAAAGTTTGATTTACAACATGGCCATCCATAGAATTCATCGCTCAGTCTAATAAAAAAGAAGTAAAGTCATGAAACTGGAAACTGTCGATTATCTTGCTGACGATGCTGCTCAACAGTTCGTCACCTCACTACGCGAAACGGGCTTTGGTGTTCTTAAGAACCATCCAATACCACAAGAGCTCGTCGAGTCTATTTACAAAAATTGGTACGAGTTCTTCTGCTCTGAACAAAAGAATGACTTCCAATTTAATGTTGAAACACAAGACGGTTATTTTCCACCATCAGTTTCTGAAGTCGCGAAGGGGCACTCAGTTAAAGACATTAAAGAGTACTTCCATGTTTACCCTTGGGGTCAAATGCCAGAGCAGCTTAGAGAAGAAATTCTTGAGTACTACGAGCGTGCAAATGCCTTTGCTCAAGAGCTTCTTGGATGGGTGGAAGAGTACGCGCCAAAAGAGGTTCAAGAGAAGTTCTCTATCGCTTTGTCTGAGATGATCAACAACAGCGATAAAACACTACTGCGCGTTCTGCATTACCCACCAATGACGGGTGAAGAAGAACCAGGTGCGATTCGTGCGGCAGCACATGAGGACATTAACCTGCTGACTGTTCTGCCAGCAGCAAATGAACCGGGCCTTCAGGTAAAGACTAAAGAAGGTGATTGGTTAGATGTGCCATGTGACTTTGGTAACTTGATCATTAACATCGGTGACATGCTACAAGAAGCATCAGGTGGTTACTTCCCATCTACGACTCACCGTGTGATTAACCCAACGGGTGGTCGTCAAGAGAAGTCTCGCATCTCGCTTCCATTGTTCCTGCATCCAAAACCAGATACCGTGCTATCTGAGCGTTACACAGCGCATAGCTACCTAATGGAACGCCTAAGAGAGCTTGGTGTTATTTAAGCTAACGAGATCCTCCTTCAAAAGGCTGATGGTTTATGACTGTCAGCCTTTTTGTCTTTATGGTACAAATTGACTAGCTTTAATAACAGGTACTTAAAACGGTTAGGGGATACATGGACGAACAATTCGACGTTTGCCAAAACGGACAGCAATACATGGAAAACCCATTGTTGTGGCCGATTCTAGAAATTCTCCGTAAACAACCAACGAGTTGGAAGGTGCACACACTCGCGCAAGAGCTCAGTGAGCACGATTATATTCCTCAGTTAGATCCATCTCCGGATAAAGACCTCTTTAAGCGCAATTTCTTGTTGATGAACGCGCTCTATCAACTGCAAGAAACACTTTACCCTGACGGTTGGCTACAAGTTGAAGCGATGAACATTGTGCTAATGTCTGCAATTGAAGCTTCCCGTCACAGCATCGACATCAATGATCCACTCAGAGAATACTACCTTGATTGGAAAAATTACGAAGCCGATGAGGGCGAAGTACGTAGACTGCTCAATGACTTTTGGAGTCGATATCAACGCTACATTGGTGGAAACACTTCTAGCGATTTGGACCGAGCGAAGGCGTTGAGTTTATTTGAGTTGGGGTCGGAGGCGACTCGGACAGATATTCGTAAGCAATGGAGAAAGCTTGCATTACGGTGGCACCCAGATCGAGAGAACGGTGATGCAGATAGGTTTCGAATTCTCTGTGATGCTTGGAATGTACTGCGTAGCGGATAAAACAAACAATAGTCACAGTGTAACGTTATTTATCCTTTTACCTATCAGCTAGATAAAAAAAAAGCAGCGTTCATCGCTAATGCCGATCAGTTAAGACTTTAATCGGCAGATCAGTTGAATGATCCTACCTGTATGTAAAAATCCGATAGACCCTGTTTATCGGATTTTTTATGCACGTTTCTCAAGCCCTCGACATCATCAACAGTTA
>NZ_JATABF010000054.1:0-32451 GCF_036533715.1 Vibrio sp. M260121
GTTAGGTTAGAAGGCGCTAGGTCAGCAGAGCCGCCCATGAATTCTGGAAGCATTTGACCAAACGCTTCTAGTGCGTTTTGAGATGCTTTACGTGACGCGATGTTTGCTGGGTTTGCTTGAAGGTCAGCAATGATTTGGTTTGCTTTCTCTTCCCACTCAGCTGGTAGTTCACCGTTTACGCGGCGTTTGAATTCAGCTGCCAGCTCAGGGTACGCTGCTTCATAAGCTGCAAATTTCTCGTCCCACGCTGCTTCCTTAGCTGCGCCTGCTTCTTTCGCTGACCACTCTGCGTAGACTTCCTGCGGAATTTCAAAAGGACCGTGCTCCCAACCTAGTTCTTTACGTGTCGCTGCAATTTCTTCAGCACCTAGTGGCGCACCGTGACAGTCGTGTGAACCAGATTTGTTTGGAGAACCAAAACCGATGATAGTTTTAGTACAGATAAGTGTAGGGCGTGGATCTGCTTTTGCCGCTTCGATTGCTGCGTTGATCGCTTCAGAGTCGTGACCATCTACAGCAGGGATTACGTGCCAGCCGTAAGATTCAAAACGCTTAGGTGTATCGTCAGAGAACCAACCTTCAACGTGACCGTCGATAGAGATGCCGTTGTCATCCCAGAATGCGATCAGTTTGCCAAGGCCTAGTGTGCCTGCAAGAGAACATGCCTCGTGCGAGATACCTTCCATCAGACAGCCATCACCCATGAATACGTAAGTGAAGTGGTCAACGATGTCGTGGCCTTCTTTGTTGAACTGAGCCGCAAGTGCTTTCTCAGCCATCGCCATACCAACAGCGTTGGTGATGCCTTGACCTAGAGGACCCGTTGTTGTCTCGATACCTGGTGCGTAGCCGTACTCTGGGTGACCAGGAGTCTTAGAGTGAAGCTGACGGAAGTTCTTAAGATCGTCGATAGATAGCTCGTAGCCTGCAAGGTGCAGTAGAGAGTAGATAAGCATAGAGCCGTGGCCGTTAGACAGTACGAAACGGTCGCGGTCAGCCCACTCTGGGTTTGATGGGTTGTGGTTTAGGTGAGAACGCCAAAGTACTTCAGCGATGTCAGCCATACCCATAGGTGCACCTGGGTGACCAGAGTTAGCTTGTTGAACACCGTCCATGCTTAGTGCACGGATTGCATTTGCAAGGTATTTACGATCCATAGTAGTTACTTCTCGATATTTGATTTAAATAGAGGGAACTCGTCGGAACAAGTTCAAATAGAATTTTTTGAATAAAGCGCTGATGCTAAAAGCGAGTAGGCTGGCTACTCGCTTTTGGTAAGCAATTAAAGCTTAGCTGCGATCATGTCTTCTAGTTTGCCTTGGTCAACCGCGAAGTTACGGATACCTTCAGCTACTTTCTCAACAGCCATTGCGTCTAGGTTGTGCTCCCATAGGAACTCAGCGTGAGACATTGGAGCTGGACGCTCTTTAGAACCTTTAGAATCAACCAGTTTCTCTACAACTTCGCCTTCAGCCGCTTCTAGCTCAGCAAGAAGAGCAGGAGCGATAGTTAGACGGTCACAGCCAGCAAGTTCTAGGATCTCGCCGATGTTACGGAAGCTTGCGCCCATAACAACTGTGTTGTAACCGTAGTCTTTGTAGTAGTTGTAGATGTCGGTTACTGAGATTACACCTGGATCTTCTGAAGCTTCAAAGTCACGACCTTCTTTTGCTTTGTACCAGTCCATGATGCGGCCAACGAATGGCGAGATTAGGAATACGCCTGCTTCAGCACATGCACGAGCTTGCGCGAAAGAGAATAGAAGCGTTAGGTTACAGTTGATGCCTTCTTTCTCTAGGATCTCTGCAGCGCGGATGCCTTCCCAAGTAGAAGCCAGTTTGATTAGGATGCGGTCGTTAGTGATGCCTGCGTCGTTGTACATTTTTACAAGCTGGCGAGCTTTAGCAACGCTGCCTTCTGTATCGTAAGAAAGACGAGCATCTACTTCTGTAGAGATACGGCCAGGGATAGTTTTTAGGATCTCTTTACCGATGTTTACTGCAAGCATGTCACAAGTGTCTTGTACTTGTTGTGCTTTGTCGTTGCTTTGTGCTTTTGCGTATTCGATAGAAGCGTCGATTAGAGGTGCGTACTCTTCGATTTGAGCCGCTTTTAGGATAAGAGATGGGTTCGTTGTTGCATCTTCAGGTTGGTACTTTTTGATTGCGTCAATTTCACCAGTGTCCGCTACTACAGTTGTTAGTTTACGAAGTTGCTCTAACTTGTTGCTCATAATCGATCATCCTATATAAATGGGCTTAAGTGTGGTTTTGAGTACCACAGCTTGTGCATTTGCAAGCGTGTCGGCTAATCGTCTCATCATATTTAACGAGACATCTGCTCAGCCAACTACGGAAAATTTCGGTACCGAACATTTGCCATGAACATTTGATCGGTAGCTGAGTAAATGATGAATCCATATTTATCCTATCCATGCTGAAAGTCAATCGTGGAAACCGACTTTAAGTGATGTTCATCAACGTTTTTTTGTTGTGTGTTCAGAGCATGGCCGAAATAAACGTTTGCCCTTATTGTTCAAGGCTTGAGCAGTGCTGACATTAATAAAATTACGTAGTGAGAAAATGTCATTGCAGTGAGCAAATGTCGCAGTAAAATTGGAAGGTAACATATGCTAAGTCAATGAGCAGATGCTCACTAATGCATACAATGTCGATCCTCTAAAAGGGCGAGAAAAACATGAGCAGTTCTAATCAAGACATTTCTATTGAAAGCACAGATTTACTAACGGAGATCTCCGTTGCCTATTATCAAGACGGTGCGACCCAAGAAGAGATCTCGAAAAAGTTTTCCATATCGCGGGCCAAAGTAGGGCGAATGCTGAAGCAGGCTCGTGATGAAGGCATTGTAGAGATTACCGTAAAATATCACCCAGTGTTTAGCGCGAAGATAGAGCAGCGTCTCATCGAACGCTTTGGTGTGAAGCGAGCGTTGGTCGCTTTGGATCAACCTAATGAAGAAGCGCAGCGTCTCCAAGTCTCTGGTTTGGTCTCTAACTACCTGACGAGTACCTTAAAGAACGGCATGGTGGTGACGGTAGGGCAAGGGCGTAACGTATCTTCTGTGGCTCACCACATTGGTGTTATTACGCCGCGCGATTGTAAGTTTGTGTGCGGTATCGGCGGGATTCACCCTCGTGGCGGTATGTTTAACGCCGACCACATTTGTCGACAGTTTGCCAAGAAATACGGCGGAACCTCCGAAACCCTTTATGCACCGGCTTACGCTGAGAACCGAGAGCAGAAGGTCGCCTTCATGCAAAACGCCACGGTTAAACAGACTCTGGACTTGGCGCGCAAGGCGGATGTCGCTCTTGTTGGTATCGGTGATATGAGTGAAAACAGCTACATGGTTGACCTTGGCTGGTTTACTCCAGATGAAGTGGTGCAATCCCGTTTGATGCAAGGCGTCGTAGGGGACTTTGCGGGTTATGACTTCTTTGACATCCACGGCAATGTAGCAAACACAGTAATGAGTGACCGAGTCATCGGCTTAGGTATTGAAGAATTTCGTCCAATTGCAGAAGTGATTGCGATTGCAGCAGAAAACAGTAAGCCATTGGCGCTACTTGGGGCTTTAAGAACTGGAGCCATTGATGTGATTGCAACTAGTGTAAGTAACGCATTAACGGTTCTTAACTTAGATGAGCAGATGCATGGCAACAGCACATCAGAGGTTTAGCACAAATAATATGCAACTAATGTAATTTGGCTGTGAGGATTTATAAATGACTCGCAGCCTGATTTCGTTTCCAAGTTAAAAATAATCCTCAGGGGTAATTTGTAGTTGATTACTCTGGAGGAAATTATGAAAAAGACACTTCTCGCAGCTGCATTATTTACGGGGCTTACAGGTATTGCACAAGCTGAGCAAAAAGTCGTGGCAGGCTATTTTGCTGATTGGCAGTACGCAAATGCAGACAACCCATACACGGTTAAAGACATTCCGGCTGATAACCTAACTCACATTATCTACGCATTTTTAAGTATGTGTGGTCCTCACACTGGTGCCTCGGAAAATATTCAAAAGCTGGTTGCAAAGCACTGTGAAGGCAAAGAACCGTATACGGCGATTTTGGTTGATACCGAGGCGGCCCTTGAAAAAGATTTTGGTCCGGTCTCTGTAGACGTTCCATATAAAGGGCACTTCGCCCAATTGGCCGAACTTAAGATGCAACATCCTGATCTAAAAATTCTTCCTTCTTTTGGCGGCTGGACCATGTCTGAACCTTTCCACGCTATGGCTAAAAACCAGCAAGCAATGGATCAGTTCTCTAAAACGGCGGTCGAGTTGATTGCAAAGTACGATTTTTTTGATGGCATTGACTTGGACTGGGAATATCCAGGTGGTGGCGGTTTGACTACGTCTCCTTGGAATCCAGATACCAAGCTGACAGATGAGCAAAAAGCACTAGAGCGTGATGCCTTCACTTACCTAGTTAAAACCATGCGTGGTGATCTAGATGCGTTAGCGAAAAAGACCAAGCGCGATTACGAGCTTTCAACAGCGGTGGGTGTTGGTCCTAAAGCAGCAGGTATAGACTGGAAAGCGGCGCAGCCTTACCTAACCAACATGTTTGCGATGACATACGACTTCCTTGGCGGTTGGGGGCAACAGACAGGGCATACGACTAACCTACATGCGACCGACCGCAGTTGGTGGGGAATGGGCGCAGACGTGTTCATTAATCAAATGATTGAGCTGGGTATTCCTAGTGAAAAGCTAGTGATTGGTGCGGCGTTTTATGGTCGCGGTTGGCAAGGAACTAAAGATTTTGCCGGTGGTTTGCCAACTCAAGACTTATTGTCAGAGAAAGGCGCGCAGTTTGGTACTGGTGAGAATGGCTACTTCATGTTCTGGGATCTGATGAAGAACTACAGTGCGAAACAAGGATATGAGTATAAATATGATGAGCAAGCTCAAGCGCCTTACCTTTGGAACCCAGACAAAAAGGTGTTTATCTCATTTGAAGATCAGCGCTCTATCAAAGCCAAAGCAGACTGGGCGAAACAATCTAACTTAGGTGGAATCTTTACATGGGAACTGTCAGGAGATCCGAAAGGAGAGTTAGTCGAAGTGATGTATAAGGAAATGCAAAACTAGTCTCTGTCCCTTACGCTATAGCTACGTAAATCAAGCCGTCGTTATTGTTCGACGGCTTTTTCGTTGTGGTTCTCTTCAGCAAAGCTAACCAACTGTTCGAAAGGGAGTGGTTTGGAATAGAAGTAGCCTTGAATCAAATCACACCCACAAGCAGTAAGTTGATCACGTTGATGGCGAGTTTCTACACCTTCAGCAAGCACCTTCATCCCAAAGTTTTTACCAATCGCAATGATGTTTTGCACCATGTTCAGTGCTTTTTCATCGTTCTCAATGTTATCGACAAAGCTCTTATCGATTTTGACTTCATCAATTGGCAACGCTTTAAGCATCGAAAGGGAAGAGTAGCCAGTACCGAAGTCATCCAGAGAGAGCTTAAAGCCTAGCGAATGTAGACGTTGGCAAATTGGCGCAAATTTTTCGAGGTCCTCGATGAACAGGTTCTCAGTAATTTCCAGTGTGATGCGACTGTGTTTTACCTTATGTCTATCAATCATGGCCACTAGATCCTCAATGAAGTTGACTTGGATAAATTGTTTGACCGAGATATTAATCGACATCTGGATAGATTGTTTTACACGCCCTGTTAAACGTGCCATATCGACGAAACTTTTCTCTATGATTAACTCGCCGAGTCTCACCATCAAACCTGAGCTCTCGGCGACCGGAATGAACTCGTTTGGCGGTACAAATCCAAGCTCTTCATCTTGCCAGCGAACAAGCGCCTCAACGCCATAGATTTCACCATCTCTGTTCAACTGTGGCTGATACACCAAAAACAAACTTTGCCTTTCGATAGCGAGCCTTAAACGTTGCTCTATCTTCATCTTATGGAGGTGCTTCGCTTGCATTTGTTGGTCGAAAATACTGTAAGCGTTACGATCCTTTTTGGCTTGATACATGGCGATATCCGCTGAGCGAAGTAGCGCATCCAAACTTTTGCCATGCGAAGGATAGAGCGCAACACCGACGCTAGAACTGAGAAGGAACTGGTTTTCGTGAACGATGTAAGGTTCGGATAGGTAATGAATAAGATCGCTTGCTAGCGTCCTTACTACGCTGTCGTCTGTTTGATTGACAAGTAAGATGAATTCATCGCTCGCCTCTCTAACAATCAATCGGTCTTCACTGTCGAAACTCTTCAAGCGCAGCGCTATTTGCTTAAGCACTTCGTCACCAAATTCATGGCCATGTGTGTCGTTTACTGATTTGAAGTTATCGATATCAATGAACATCAAAGCAAATGGATCTGAAGTTTCATTCAGCCATTTTGTGATGTGTGCTCTTAGATATTCACGGTTAGGTAGCAGTGTTAAATGATCATGATGCGCCTGATAAAGCAGCTTTTGTCGCGTTGCGAGCTCGTTATTCGCAATTGAGCGAACCAGAGCATAGAAACCTGCTTGGATAAAAAGGAAAACGATGGAGTAGAGAGCAAACTGATCGAAGAAGCCACGTTGGATGTAGCGTAGATCGGTTGAAGAGGAAGCCCAAAGTTTGTAATCAGGTAAATACTTGAGTGTCACCAGTTGATTGATTCTTGGGTCATCGGCAACAATGTTTACCGCACTTGATAGGCTCTTTACTGTATCGCGGCTCCAGCCGTACTTTCTCTCGACTTGCTCAAAGACAATCGCTTTTCTATATCCATCTGCAGGGAGCGTATAGCTGAATAGATTAGATTGCTCCGCTGAGGTAAAAGTAAGGTAACCGTCTTCACGAACTAATGACACGCGATTGTGTTTATTGGCATGCACGTCGTTTCTGAACACTAAGGAGGAGTTCATGTTAAACCCCGCTGTCATTACTGCTATTACATCCCCATTCTTATTTCGAATTGCCTTTCGGATAGGGATCACTAATGAATCGAGTGCGGGCATGAAATAGGTTCTGCCAACCACCATGTGTTGGGCCTGAAGTGCAGCTTCGAATGTCCCTTTGGTTTGAGGATCTTGCCTGAGGTTTTGTAGCTTTTGTAAATCCAGATTAGAGCTGATGGCCAGATAATCCCCCTCAGGGTTAGTCAGGCCAAAAGCGGCGATAGCAGGGTGGATATCCATCAAATCATCAAGCAAGGGACGCATTTGTAGGGAAGCCGTTCGAGTGAAGTCGTTTTGCTCTATCAGTTGATGCCCAACTACTTCTAACAGCGTTTCTTGTCCTTTGAACAAAGACTCGACGGAGGAAGCAAATAGCTCTAATTGTAAGAGCTGCTTATCTTTGTACTTATCGAGAGTTGCTTCGTAATGATAATGACCAAACAGAGAGAACAAACCCACACTTATCGCAAACAGCGTCATGTAGAGCGTCCAAATGTTCTTCTTTATGCCGATCATATCGCTTTACTGCTCCTGATCTTAACGCTCGATAGGTAGAGAATGGTCTGCACCCCATTCGGTCCAGGAACCGTCGTACACCGACAGGTTGTCCAGACCAATTTGATACGCCGCTAGTAACAAAATGCATGCGGTTACACCGGAGCCACAACTAAAGATGATTGAATTATCACTATCTATTGTTAGTGCGCTAAATATCTGTTGCAACTCTGAATTCGGTTTAATGTGACCGTTGCTTAAGAGTTCTTGAAACGGTAAGCAAACCGAATTTGGAATATGCCCACTGCGTAGCCCTTCTCGTGGTTCTGGCACTTCACCAAGGAAACGAGCTTTGGCTCTTGCGTCGATGATGTTTGCACTTTGGTTATTCGAATGAGCAAGAACATCTTGTGCACTCAAAAAGGCATTTTGGTTGAGCTTCCCCGCAAAGTTACCTTTTTCGCTTGGTTGCGATAGGGCACTTTCGACAGGTAATCCAGCTTCAATCCAAGCGGGAAGCCCGCCGTTTAAGACTCGAACATTACTATGCCCCATGGCCTTGAACATCCACCAAGCTCTTGGTGCGGCTAAAGTGCCTGAGTTGTCATAAACCACAATCAAGTCTTCGTTGTTCAAACCGAGTTCTTGCGCACTTTGGTTGAAGCCTTCTTCTGTTGGCATCATATGCGGCAGGGAGGAACCGGGTAAACAAAAGTCATTGTCGTAATCAAAGCGTAAAGTGTTTGGAATCCACTTATCTTGGATCTTTTTACCTTCAGAAGGGATTTGAAACGCAATACTAGCGTCGAGGAGCTTGACGTTAGGTTGGCCGAGAAGGCTATTGAGTTCATCAGTACTGATCAGTGCTTGCATTGTTTTTCATTTCCTCAAAGTAGTATGACGTTTGACATGAATTGGAAGAGTAGGCTCATTCGCAATTTAAAAACGTGGGCGGTTGCTCGAAGAGTGAATCCGTAGCTTGGTTGAATGTCACTAAGGCACCTTCAGGACAATGGACAGAGGTTGGAACTGCAACACGCTTTGTTCCGAGTACCTCTGATTCGACGGTGAGATAGCGTCTTTGCCCATCGAGGGATTGTGTCAGGGTATTTGAAATCACTTTTGCGGTGATGGTTTGTGTTTCATCAGAAGATGTTAGCCACAGAGCCAAACATAATGCGACGATGGCAGCAACAAAGACCAAAATGAAGGTTTTCGGGTTGTCCAACGTGTTTTCCCGCTCGATGATTAATCCTACTGTTTTACAACAAAAAAATCGCATGTTCAAAAGAACGATGCGATTTTTAAGTTAAAGATTGAAGATTTATTCTGAAAGGCAGCTTTCGCTATGCCTTCAATTTACCCAGTTACATGGTCCAAGTGTTGTCTCCAGAAGTAATCACTTTCTGAATTGGGTCACTACCGTCATAGAACCAAATCTCAACAAGCAGGCTACCTTGGCTATCAGAGACATTAAAGTCGACATTTGCTGTACCGTTGTTGAGTGGAACCGATGCGACTTTACTTGGGTATCTTGCATCGTAGTTACCTGAACTGTTCTCGACAAACTCTTTGTACACGCTTAGGTGTGCTCGTTGCGAAGAGAAACCACTGATGTCTACATTGAGCGTACCTTCCGTCACTGGGTTGTAGCTAAAGTCATCCGGTACTACTAGATCCTGCATGGTTGCATCTTCTACTGTTACCGTCGTCTCTTCTTCGGTAGTTTCTTCCTGCTGGGTAGTATCTTCCTCTGGCACGGTGGTTTGGGTTGGTGGAGGTGTGCTGTTACCACCACCTCCGCCTCCACCGCCTCCGCCACAAGCTGTTAGTGCTAATCCCATGATGATTGTGATAAGTGCTTTCATAATGTTATCTCCCTATGGAATGTAGCATTTGTTAGTTGTTGGAGCGGTGTGCCAATCTGTGCTTAGTTCGCCACCAGACTCAGCCCAAGTTTGGAATTGAGGGTATGCATCGACCATGTCTACACGCTCTAGCGGCCAATCCCAATCTTCTACTATTAACAGTGCCCAAGGTAAGTTGTTTGCTGTTTTGAAGTACACACCTTGTGCAGGGTCACTTGCATCGACGCCGACACCGAAGAGGTTTTGGTCATCAAACTGTTCTGTTGGTGCTTGGTCTGCTAAGTGAACTTCCCACTTACGCCCTGGTTGGAAAGTAATACCTTCGCCATGGTAAGTGCCCGGTGTTGCAAAGATGAACGGGTCGTATGGCATGGCTTGAATGGCTGAACGGTCAGATCCTTCAGTGAAGTACACATTCAAGGTAAAGGTGAGTGAGACGTTATCATCACAGCCAGACTCTGTGCGGAAGTAGCTACAGCTGCTCGCCGCGTGTGTGCTTAAGTCTTCACTGATGATGAAAATTGCTTCATCAGAAATACTTTCCAAACCATTAGATGCCTGTTCTACACCATTGAAGGATAGCGTTGTTAATCCGTTTTCAATCGAACTTCTCAGTACACCCGGTAGTCGGATTGCGAAGCCATTTTTGTAACTTGCGCCGTAAGCCGCTAGGTCACCAGTAATTTGAATATTCTCAACATGACCAGCAAGACTGGTTTCAGTGATGCGGAATTTCACGACCACATCGTTCATGTCGTAGTCTGCGGTGTATGGCCAATTATCTTCATAAGCCACGGTGGCGTAATCTTCTGCACTCGGGAAATATTCCACTGAGTAACCATTACCAGTGATGGTGATTGGGTAATCTTCCACCTCACCAGATGTCGAACCACCATCGTAGTTTAATCCGGTTTGTTGGCTAAAGCGGAATCGGCTCCAGCTTGAACCTTCCGTTGCAGCGGTTGAAACTACAAACGGTAGGGGATTATTACCCGCAGACAGTAATTGGTCAGCAAAGACTTGTTCGCCTTCATCATCAAAGTCACCATCGCGGTTCCAGTCAAACCATGCTGATAGGTAGCCAGAAGTGGAAGCCGTCACATTCACAATTGAACTTAAGCCTGGGTCAAGTGCGGATACAAAACCAACACCATCTTCATCAGCTGTGCCCACAGAGTTGTCGTTTGCTTGACCGTCGGCATCACCATCTGGAGCGACGGAACCAAGCCAAGTTACACCGTCCACCTCGTGGCGAGGACCGTTTGACGCAAGTGTTGTGTGGTAGCTGTCTGGAGCATCACCAAAATCGATTGGCTCGTCTTCGTCAATCACTGGAGCGTTTGCACAACGTGCGCCATCATTTTGGCTTGAGCTTGGACCGTTGGATACAAACTCAACCGAAGGAACGATACCTGCTGCGATATTGGCTGCGTTACCTTCCGAAAGGTCAACACGATAGATTTTGCCATCTTGGTTACGTGACACGTAGTAGTTGCCGTTTACATCGAAGTACCCAGCACCAAATGTGCCTAGCTCGCCAGTGTCACCTATCGCAGTCGTATTACCATTCGATGGGTTGAACTGGTACAGCACTCCAGAATTATTGTCGATGCCGTATAGGGATCCGTCGCCTGGATGGAATGCAAAGTCGGTTAGGTTCACCGTCGCTGTAGAGCTAATTTTCACGATGCTTAATGTCGCATTTGGATCAGAATCGAGCGGAGAGAGGTCAATGGAGAAAAGTCCTTTACCTTTGCGGTACAAGTAGTAGACGTGGTTGTAAACGTCACCTACGTAAAATGTGTGGTCGGTAGGAAGACCCGAAACATCAAGCGTCTCTGCTTGGAAGTCTTGACCAAGACGAACAATCTTTTTGTTTGTGGTGTCGTATCCGTAGATATAACGGTCAGTGAAGTTAAAGCCTACGCCGTTAATGCCCGAAGCCAAACCTGTGTCGTCCTCTAAAAGAGTCGTAGAACCTGTAACCAAATTGACGCCATAGATTTGAACCGGGGTTGATTGGAATAGGTATGCTTTGCTTGGGCATGTGTCAAATGGCGCCGCTTGTGCATAAGCGCTCGCTATTAGAGACCCAAGTAGTAGTGATGTCCTTTTCATAATTCGCCCTCTCATTGGTTCGTGATATATGCAATGAAAGGAATGTGCCAGCTTTTAAGTTGTTGAATTTTATGAAGTTAATATTTGTAAAAAGAAAGGTTTTAAATCTGATTGTCAAAATGAGAAAAAAGCCCAACATCGAGTTGGGCTTTTGGGGAATGATTTGAAGCTCAGTGATTAGCGTTTGTAGGTCACTTGCTCTTGTTCACCAAGGTGAATGTGTGTTGTCGCTGGTTGTGTTTCTGCAATCACTTTACCGTGACGAACAGAGTAGCGAACCGGAACTTGGCGACGTACTGCGTCAAAACCATTTTCTGCAGGAAGGATCAGTAAACTACCTGGCTTACCTGTTTCGATGCCGTGCTTGTCTTGAATGTTCAGTGTACGTGCTGAATTGGTGCTGATCAGATCCAGTGAGTTGTTGATTTGGTCGTAACCCATTACCTGACATACGTGCAGACCCATGTGCAGAACTTGCAGCATGTTTGCTGTGCCTAGTGGGTACCAAGGGTCAAATACATCATCGTGACCAAAACATACGTTGATGTTGGCATTCAGCATTTCTTTCACACGAGTCACACCACGACGTTTCGGGTAATCATCGAAGCGGCCTTGAAGGTGGATGTTCACCAATGGGTTTGCAACGAAGTTGATACCAGACATGCGCAGCAAACGGAATAGGCGAGATGCGTACGCACCGTTGTAAGAGCCCATCGCCGTTGTATGGCTGGCGGTTACCTTGTGGCCCATGTTGAACTTATGCGCTAGTGCTGCAAGCGTTTCAACAAAGCGTGATTGCTCGTCATCGATCTCATCACAGTGCACGTCGATCAAACGGTCGTATTTTTGCGCCAGCTCGAAAACGTAGTGCAGAGACTCGATGCCGTACTCACGAGTGAATTCAAAGTGAGGGATTGCACCAATAACGTCAGCACCTAGCTGAACCGCCTCTTCTAGAAGCTCTTTACCATTCGGGTAAGACAGAATACCTTCTTGCGGAAACGCAACGATTTGAATGTCTACCCACTCTTTCATTTCTTCACGAACTTCTACCATTGCTTTTAGAGCAATAAGGGTAGGGTCAGAAACGTCAACGTGGGTACGAACGTGTTGTACGCCGTTTGCAATTTGCCATTTCAGAGTTTGCTTAGCGCGTGATTTCACGTCTTCAATCGACAGCGTCTCTTTGCGCTCGGCCCAACGTTCGATGCCTTCGAAAAGCGTACCGGAGATGTTCCAGCTCGGCTCACCGGCGGTTTGGGTAGTGTCTAGGTGAATATGCGGCTCACAGAAAGGTGCGACAGCCATGCCGCCCTCCGCATCAAGAACATCACCTGTGTAATTTAGTTCTACATTATTGTCTTCAATACGCTTGAATTGACCATCCTCAATCAAAATTTGCTGGAGACCTTCCTGTCCCTTAAGCGTTGCGTTCTTGATCAATAGTGTTGTCATGATGGTTCCTTACGCTGGCTGTTGTGCCAGTGTCTTTTTATTAAGAATAGGATTTAGAATCAGGTAGCTGATTGTGCCGCCCAGTACTGCGTTTACAGGAACCACTCCCGGAAGGAAGTGACCAGCTGCAACACCAATCGCCACTGCGATAATGCCAGCCCAGTTAACCGTTTGGAACTCTGCTGCTGCGAAATCTGTGTAACGTTTACGGTTCATGAAGAAGTCCGCAATGATTACGCCGCCAATTGGTGGAATTGCAAGCGATAGGAAGGTTAACCAGCCTACAAAGTTATTGTACAACCATAGTGCACACAATGTACCTACTAAACCGTTCGCCATAGAGATGTATTTGCTTGGCAAACCAGTGATGTTTGAGAAACCTAGGCCCGACGCGTAAAGCGCATTGTCGTTGGTTGTCCAAATGTTCAAACCAAGCACGATGATAGCTGGGATTAGAAGACCTTGAGCGATCATCACTTCGGAAATGTCTGATTGGCCAGTTACCGCAGCGCCTGCTGCGCCGAAGATGAACATCAGTGAGTTACCGATAAAGAACGCCACCATAGTGACCATCACCGCACCTTTTGGCTTTTTGCCGAATCGTACGAAGTCCGCAGTCAGGGTACCCGCGCTGACGAATGAGCCAACGACCATTGCTAGTGCCACTGAAAAGTCGATAGGTTGTGCTGGTTGTACTTTTTGTAGTTCAGCCACACCACCCACGCTGTTTATTGCTTCTACTACCGAGTATCCGCCGAGTAACGCAATTGCTGGTACTGCAATCGCAGATAGCACCATAAGCGCAGAGATACCGAAGTAAACCGTCGCAGTCATTAATAGACCAGAAATGATGATAAGCGTGTTTGTATCGATGCCTGTTGCCTTGTTTACTGGAATAGCAAACATTGCCACGCCAACACCAAACCAACCAACTTGTGTGCCGCCAAGAAGAGCGGAAGGAAGCCAAGAGCCTTTAGAGCCAAAAGAGAAACGAGCAAGGAGGTGAGTAGAGAGACCAGTAGAAGCGCCGATGTAACCAAGAAAAGAAGTGTAGATGCCGAGGATTAGGTTACCAATGAGAACAGCGAGGAAGAAATCATCAAAAGAAAGGCCAGTACCGAGCGAGCCGCCCGTCCACATGCTTGCGGAGAAGAAAGTGAGCCCCAACATAACCATGGTTAATGATGCCACGCCTTTTCTGGCAGTGTTAGGAACCGGTCCAAGACTGTAGTTATTGTCCGCAGCCATTTTTACCTCCGCAAAGAAAAATTAAAACAAATTGTAGATCCCAATTTCTGGGCAAACGGCGCGTATTATGGTGATGTATATCTCATAGTCAATGAGTTTTTTGTCACTTAAACGTTTACCTCTAGCTTTGTCTTTTTATAGCCCTTTAAAAACATGTGGTTATAGTTTTTCAGAAAAATAAAAAAGTTTGGAACTTGACGGCTAATCTGACCAGTAATGTGTAATGAAATCGGTGTCATTGGTGGCTTTCTTTTATCTCGTCATATTTTTGTGGTTTGTTTATAAAATAGCGATTCAATGGATTTTCATAATGCTTAGCAAACGTTTTTTTGAGCTTGATAGTAACGATTGTTCATAAGTTGAACGCAAAGTCATTTATTTAATGGTTATTTTGGTGTTTATGCTGTTCAATTTTTCTTAGATGGCTATTTGTTGTAGATAACTTAAGAAAATATCGCATGTAATCGATTGTAAATTGAGTGAATAAAATTAGTTCAACAGGGAGTAAGGATGTGGAGAAGGAATTTGAAGGGGCCAGATAAAAAAATAGCCAACCGCAATTTGTGCGATTGGCTTATATATTTGTGAACAAATTCGAGTTCACTAACAACGTCAGTTGGCTAGGTGACCCTCGGCTTAAGAAGGGTCACACTAGATAATGCAGTTAGTGTGCCAACTTTAAAACCACCGAAAAAACACGGTTTCTGTGATAAAGGTTGCCTAAAATTTGCTGTGAGTTGCAAATTGCAAATGCGGTTTGCAATTTGTAATTATAATGCTAATGATGAATTAATTAACTAGAGCGATTCTTTTTACAACATTACTAAGCTCGCCGTGCCCAAGAAAGCAAAGAAGCCAACGACATCAGTTACCGTAGTCAGAATCACCGAGCCCGCAAGTGCTGGATCGAGTTTGAGCTTATCAAGAACAATTGGGATCAGCACACCAAATAGGGCCGCGGTAACAATATTGACGATGATCGCGAGAGCGATGGTGCCGCCCAATACAGGAGATTGGAACCAAAGCCCTGCTAAACCACCGATGATCAACGCCCAAAGCAAAGCGTTAAGAGAGCCGATACCCAATTCATTTTTGAGCAGGGCAAAACGGTTACCAGGGGTAATTTGGTTTAATGCCATGGCACGAACCATCAGCGTCAGTGTTTGGCTACCTGCAATACCCCCCATAGAAGCCACAATCGGCATCAGAACAGCAAGAGCGACCACTTGTGAAATCACATCTTCAAACAAGCCAATCGTCACCGATGCTAGAATTGCAGTCAGCAAGTTAATGCCCAGCCAAACGCCACGCTTTTGTGAGCTCTTTAGAATTGGCGCGAACAAGTCATCACCTTCATCCATACCCGTACCAGCCATCAAACGTGCTTCGTAGATTTCACGTTGAGTGCTGAGTGCGAATTGCCAATCCACTTCCCCGATCAAGGTTTGATCTTCATCGGTAACTGGCAAAGCAGGGAGAGGGCTGTGCTCAAGTGCCTCTACGGCTTCAGACAGTTCCATTTTACTGTCGAGTACGGTGACGGTATCAATCGCAAGGGTTTTGAGACGAACGTCCGCTTCACTACGTAAGATTTCATAGTAGTTCACTGCGCCACGAAACTGCTTTTTACGGTTGATAAGATACACTTGCTGCGGTGTATCGTAACTGTAACGCTCCATCAAGCGTCGAGCTTTACCAACAGTAATATTAAAAGGGAGAGTGATGATCTTCCGTTCAGCCCATCGACCGAGTTCTTCATCATCATATTCGTTTGCTTGGTCGTAGAGATCGAGTTCATCCTTCTCAATCAGCTCTAACGCTTCATTAATGAACTCTTCAGGCAGTGAGTCTGCCCATTCAATCAGCGATAAGTTATCCAGCTTGGCTAAGGTCAGCTTCAGCTCAACTTCAGAAAGTGCTTCGATGATGGAAAGACGTACTTCAGCACGCATTTCAGTCAGCACATCGATGTGCAATTCCATAGGTAATGCGCGCCACAAGCGTACACGTTCATCGATAGGGAAAGCCTCGAGTATCAGTGCCACGGCACCGGGTTCGAGACCACATTCGATAGAATCATTCAAAGCGGTAACTTGATCCGCTTCGTCTGCTTGGACAATTTGTTCGATTAGAGTGGAGAGGTCTTGAAACTTACTCACCGAGCACCCCGACAGTCAGATTATTCTTATAGGCAGCTGCTCAAGGTACTCGAAAGTGGCAGAAAAACAATAGTCTATTCGTCAATAATCTGTAGGTACGGTGAGACCAATTGGCGAATGTTCACTTTTGCACCAATGCGAGCTGCCAGCAAGTACATTCCGCCTATTTTTCTGTGCAGGAATAGGGCATCTGCTGGTGGCGTGTGCCAGTAGTCTTGTTCCATGCTTAAAATGGTGCCGGCCTCGCGGAGTTTCTGAGCTAAGCCACTGGCTTTGAAGTCATAAGGCTCATCAACCAGCATAGGTTCACACGCCATTTTGACGAGATCAAGAATCGCTTGGCGCTGCGCAGGCATAATGGTCTTGCTGAAAAATCCAATCTGCTCAAGCGCATTGTTCAAGCCTTGCTCGTCGTCGTTGACAACCGATGCAAAAGCTTGGCGATAACCAGTGCTAAATTGTTCGCTGTATTCGCGAGTCGCACCGAAATCTAACAAGCCGATTTGACGGGTGTTCTCGATATACAAGTAGTTGGCAAAGTTGGGATCGGTTTGGACCATTTTGAATTCGAATAGTTCTCGGAACAGCAATTCGAGTAAACTGTGCATAACAAAGTCGCGTGTGCTTTGGTCATAATGCTCGATTTGTTCAATCGGGCTACCGTCAATAAATTCCATTGCGAGCACGGCGTCGGAAGAGCTCTCGGTGTGGATTTTCGGCACGACAAAATGAGGGTGATCCTTCAAAGCGTCATGATAACGAATGGCAAAGTGCGCTTCTCGTGCGTAATCAGCTTCATCATGCAGTTGCTTTTTAGCTTCTTCCAATAGTCCTTTGTAATCAACAGATTCGGGAATCAAGCCAACGACTTTGAGCAGAGTCCCCACGTTATCGACGTCACTGTCGATACTTTTCCTTACTCCCGGGTACTGCACTTTCACCGCGAGGTTATCACCTGCATCACTGTAGGCTTGGTGAACTTGACCAATGGAAGCGCTGGCTATTGGCTTGAAGTTAAAGGAGAGGAACTCAGTTTTCCAATTGGTTCCTAGCGCGTTTTCCATTACTCCGTTGAGTTGTTTTGCTGGCATAGGATCTGCGTTTGAGCGAAGTCGCGAGAGAATATCAGCGAGTTCTGGTTCCAAAACATCGCCAGCATCCATAGAGAGCATTTGACCAAGCTTCATCGCTGCACCCCGCAAGTGAGCCAGTTGGTCCGTTAAACGCGCAATGTTTTGCGGCGTTAGCAACAGGTCTTTCGCTTTGGGTTTATTGCCTTTAGCGATTTGTTTGGTGCCTTCAGCAATCACGTTGCCTGCGACTCGGGTTGCAAGGGAAGCGAACTTGCTGAATCTTGAGATGCGATGGGTGGGTAGGCTTCTTTCCTTTGCCGACATGAATTTTCTCCGTTATCTACTAACTATTTGTTATACGGGAAAACTACGTGCTTGGATACAAATGAAAAGAAAACCGCCAGCGGAACTGGCGGTTTGGGAGTTTAGATAGAGTAGAAGAAGTACAGTTGCGACTTCATTCGGATGATGATGCCACGAATCACATCCAAGAACGCTAGGAAACCAATTGGTTTCTCGCCGCTGACCCATGCTAGGCCAACTGAGCCGACAGGGATATCGTAGCCTTCTGGCTCATCAATCTTAAGGCGAACAAAGTGGTGTTTGTTCTGTAAGTTCTTACCGGTTGTAGCGCGAACGGAATCATCCAGACCAAGTAGGTTGCCTTGTGATTCACCGGTCGCTTCAACAATGCCCTCTACTGTTGCAGAGAAGATCTTGCCAGGGTAAACCGAAGAAGAGAATTCCGCAGGTTGACCTGGTTTGATGTTACGAATCGCTTGGTGGTTTACTCGCATAAGAACGTACTTCTCGTTAGTGTACATGTTGATACGCGGCATCATCGATACACGCTGACCTTCACGCAGGATAAAGTTGGTCACAAAGCCATCTGCTGGTGCGTGCACTTTGGTGCTGTTCAAATCCCATTGTGCTTTTGCGATTTGCTCTTCCGCTTGGCGCAGTTCAGCCTGTTTGGTTTCAACCGCGAGCTCAGCTTTATGAATCGCCAGTTTTGCACGTGAGATATCGACTTGTTTCTTCTTGATTTGAGATTCAAGAGTTAACACGTTGTGGCGTGCCATATCAACGGCACTCGATTGTTTGTCGATGTCGCTTGCCGTAATGGTGTTTTGGACCACGCGGTTTTGTTCAACGTAACGATCCAGCATCTTTTTCTGCAATTTGTAGTCAACTTTCGCGGCTTCCAATTGGCTCTTTGATGTTTCCAGATCTTGCACTAGCGCTTCGTGGTTAGCTTCTTCAATCTCGATGTCGCCTTTTGCTGTCGCTAATGCGACGCGAGCAGAATCAGCGGATACGTTCGCTTGATTCAATGCAATTTCGTATTGCGTTGGGTCGAGTTCGTAAATGAGCTGACCTTTTTCAATTTGTTGATTCGGCTTGATATAAATATGGTCAACTTTGCCTTTCACATTGGTTGAATCCGGACGCAGCTGGATGTGTGGTGACTGCACCACTGAGCCGCCGGATAGATCCATCGGCGTGAAGTTGATGAGGCCTACCCAGACGAACATTAACCAACCCAAGCCGCCTAGGTAAGCGAACGATTTGGTTGCTTTGTTCCAAGGCATGCCGACTAAACGGAGCAGATAGATGAAGAGTGCCCATACCGCTAAACCTTCTAACATTATGCCTCCTCTTGTGGCTGTGTTTCTGTTTGCGGTTTACTTTTCCATGTATCACGCAGATTGATGATGGCTTTTTCCATATCAACGAATGCAAAGATCACGGCTAGCACCCATACCCAGTGCCAGACAAATCCTATCCAGGTGAGGGCGGTAATGAGCCCTATCTGATGATGGTCTTTGCTGTGCGCCTTATTAATTGGCAACTCATGGATTTTCCAAAAGCCGTAACACGCGCCAGCGACACTCGCGATTAAAACGACGGCAGCGACAACATGTAACGCTGTATCTGCGCCTGTTCCGACAAATGGGACACTCAGTAAACTCATTAAACACTCCTCTATCAAACTGTTGGCGTATTGTGGTCTGGAATTGAAATAGGTGAGGGTTTGTGACAAATTCAATCATTAGAAGATTAAATTTGATGTGATTGGTTATGAAAACGGTTCGATTTATTCGCGCGATGGGTATTTTAAATATGCATAACCTCGCGTTATCTAAGTATAATTTGAGATCCGAAGAGCTTGGCATCCCTGCATCAGTGTTTCACAACCCGATGACATTGATACCTTTGAAGGCTGTTTCGGAGTGGTATCGACGTATTGAACAACTGACTGATGACCCAGATGTGGTGTTAGGTTTAAGCCGTGGCATTGAGCTGCAAAAGCTTGGTCCGGTCGGACGTTGGTTATACTCAGGTAATGATCTCGCTAGCACCATTCGACGCGTGAATTATGGCGTAAGTAACCTTCAATCAGGTGCTTTTTTAGCGGGTGAGCAATCAGGTAAGATCATCAAATGGACTTACCACAACCCATTTGTGGAAACTTCGGTCAAAGTACATGACAGTATTCGCTGCGCGATATTCATGACCAAGATTTTGCGTGAATTTTTGGGGCAAGATTACAAGCCATTACGTGTGATGATTTCTGGTTCTAGGAAAAATGGCAAACCATACGAAGAGTACTTTGGCTGTGAGGTTGAGTGGAGTCAGCCAAAAACAGAAATCTGGATCCCAGGAGATGTCCGCCTCGCTTCGCGTCAAGTAAGCCATCGTGAAGACAGCCGTTTAGCGATGAGCTTTTCAGATTTGGATGATTTGCTCAACATGCCCGATCCAGAGGATGAGCTTAAAGTGATTTATGAAGTAGTGAGTTACAGTAGCCATTATGGATTGCCGACATTGGAGCGTGTCTCATCTTTACTTGGGCTTTCAGAGCAACAGTTCCAGCGACGCTTGCACAAGCTAGGACTTAATTTCTCTACGGTATCTGGCTATGTATTAAGTAACGTTGCAGCCGGTTTATTGATCAAACATGTCAGTATAGAGGAGATTGCGGAGCGTCTCGGATATACCAATGTCGCGAGTTTTAATCGTATGTTCAAAAAACATCGCGGCTTAACTCCCAAACAATACGCGGCTCGATTGGAAAAATAATCTTTGTGATGACCAGTGCTGCCAGCAAATAAAAGCCCTCAAATGAGGGCTTTGAAATTTTTGGGAGCGTTAACGCTTACTCTTCAGGACGCCAGCTCAGTGCACTAGCCACAGCGCCAATGGCAACCACGTCTTTTTGCTTATCGTTAAGCTCGGGCAGCATTTGCACTGCGATTGTGCCATTCGTCTGCACTGCCGCAACCTCTTGCGTACCTTGCTTAAAGCTGTAACCCAATGGAATGTCTACCGCCATCATCGAATCAGGGCTCGTGTGAACGGTCTCTACATTGAAATGGGTATTGCCAATGCGAACTACGCCCGTTTCTTTTTTCTCAAGGCTGATGTCGATCAGCGCAGATTTCGGTTCCATAGCAAATTCACCGACTTTCTTACCATCTTGAGTGATGTCGCAGGTGTATGGATCGTTGCCACCAAAATCAACGCCCATGTAGTTTACCGACATGCCGCCGCCAGTGCAGTTTAGGAGCCAAGTTTCACCGCTGTCTATACGAGTCACTTCTGCGCCCATTGCCCCTTCTTTGAATGAGATACGATTGAACCAGCTTGAGTTTGAAGCACTGCGCGAATATTTGCCTTTGTACTTGCCAGCAAAATCAAAATGGCCATCCGCACCGAATCCCCAAAAGTCGCCGTCGGTTTTCACCAAGATTTCTGGTTGCGCTTTTACTGCATCAGTACGATCCATGACAGCAAGGCCACCACAGCCAACAAGGAATAGAGGAGCGAGTAGAGTAAGTTTCTTCATGTTTTTCATTGTTTATAGCTTGGTTACATCTAGAGTTTGATCGGTGAACTGGATGTTCTGAATGTCGTACAACTCGTCAATGCCTGTATTGGGGCACTCAACAGAGACGTTCTTCGCTTTGATAACGATACATTCCGCCAGTTTGTGTCGCACGATGTAAGTGTTGACGCCTCCCTCACCATAAATACTGTTGTTTTTATGGTTGCCTTCAAATGTGTTGTCTTGGTCATTACCGATGACATTCATCTCGTCGTCGCCAACGATCTTCACTTTTGTCAGCCATTGAGACTTGTAGGTGTAGGCTTCTACTAAACCATGTTTGTTTGGTGCCATGCGGAAGGTAGGAACCGTGCCTGGATTTGTTTTTTCTGTGTAGAGTTTGACGCCTGCAGAGTCGATGCTTGCGGTGTATTGCAAGTAGTCATGGAACAAACCGCCAATCCAATCAATCGCTTGTGGATCTTGGGTTTGCATTTCTTCACGTGTTAACGCTTGGTAGCCATCTAAACCATGCCCGTTTGCTTTTGCAACGCCCATGTAAGCTTCAAAAGCAGCAGCAAAATATTCGTGAGAGTAAGAAGGGCCTGTTAGCTTAACGCGTTCTGGATCGAAGTCGTCAGACTCCCAATCTTCCCAGTCACTCTGGGTTGGGCGCCACACCGTAGGCTTACCTGATTGGATGTCGTTATAAATGCTTAAAGCATGCGCTTGAATGGCTTTTTGTAATGAGGAAGTCGATGCGTTAGGAGCAATGCCTTGCGCTTGGACCAAATGTAGAATCTCTTCAAAAGCGGCATCTCGGTCGGCATGTTCACCCAGATTTGCACAGTAATCGGCAAAGTTACTCATGTAGTGACAATCGCCTTCAACCGTCAGTTCGCGGTACATCAAGGATTGGCTGTTCATCAACCAGTTTGGTGTATCCCCGCTGCTCATCAACGTTAATGCAATGGACTCGATAAGCGTGTCCATGTCGTCTTCATTAAGCACCATCATGGTTGTAATAAAGTTTTCTAATGAGCTGGTATCAAAGGATTGTGGTAAGCCAGAATCTGCAATCGCGTCGTCCAATTTATCTTGACGAAGCAACTCACTGATGAAAATTTTGGTGAGCATTTCGTCATTCTGGTCGTCGTTTTCTGTCAGCATTAATGTTGCATCACGCTCGGCTAGTGTCTTTGCGATATTAGATTTGTCGGTACCATACTTCGAATTTGGTTGGTTTGTGAGTAGGTGCTGAACGATTTTGGCGGCACGAAATATTTTTTCATCATTCGCCCCGTCATCCATCGCGATAATATGGAACGACGCATTGTTCCCGTCTTGCGAAAGGGAGACTTCAAGGTAGTGGGTAAAGCCAGCATCAGCAGCCACTTGCAGCTTGGCTGGAAACTTTTTGGAAACGACGCTGGGGATCGTCACGGTTTTCAATGTTGGGGTTGATGGCATTGGAGGTGTGGTTGTCGAGGTTTTCGAATTTGAGTCACTACCACCGCAGGCAGTTAGGCTTACTGTACAAAGTAAAGCCAGAGGCGTTAATTGAGCGAATTTCATCTTTGCAATACTCACGGGCTGAAGGTTCGCTGAGGAATTTATTTGCAAGAGTATTTTCTGTCTACATGAGCAATTGTAGTCATAATTACTGCTGATGATTTGTTGTAAGGTTTTTAATTCGACAAAACTAAAATGAAAGTGATTTTATATTTTGTATTTGGTTTAATTGATAATATTAAATTTTAACTTGTGTTTATAAATTGGTTTTTTGTTCTTTAATGGGGCTGTTGTAGAGGCCGCTTTTTTATAAATGTATGGTTTGTAAGTGTTTGTAAGCACTTTCTGTCGCTAGAGGCTCGGTTTATACGGGTTGCATGGAACAAAACGAGCGATATACTGCTCCTGTTTTATAGGTAGGGTGAATGGATTATGGTCGGTAATAAAATTTTGCTCGTAGAGGATGATTCAGAGATTGCTCGATTAACCAAAATGTACCTAGAGGCTGAAGGTTACTTAGTTACTGTGATCGACAATGGTCTTAATGCACTCGACGCTATCAAAGAATTAAAGCCTGATCTGGTGTTATTGGATTTGATGCTCCCAGGCAAAAATGGTGCAGAGATATGCCAAGAGGCTAGGGCGTTTTATCATGGGATCATCATTGTGTTGACGGCTACTGATGATGAGATGAGTGAAGTCAGCTTGTTTAAGTTTGGGGCTGATGATTACCTGACCAAACCGATCAAAGGTAATATTCTGCTCGCTCGCATTGAAGCCGCATTGCGCCGCTATCGCCGTCAAGTTGATACTGTAGAAGAGACTGAATTGAGTCGATATGGTATTGACCTCTGCACCCGTCGTTCCAAAGCTTACTACTTGGAACAAGACATCGATCTCACGGACTCTGAATTTGAGATCCTAGAGCTCCTAATGCTCAACGTCGATAAGCCTGTCTCCCGAGAGTCGTGCTGTCGTCTCGCCCGAGGCATTGAATATTGCATTACCGATCGTTCCATTGACATGCGAATCTCCTCGCTCAGGAAAAAGTTTTCCAAAGCTCATATCCATACTGCAACCATAAAAACCGTGCGTAATCGTGGCTATATGCTTACAGGGAAGTAGCGCATGTTTTCCATGTTTACTCGTCTTTATGTGGGGTTGGTGACTGGCCTCGCGTTAACTGTCGCGCTGTTCCTTTTTTTGGGCGACGAGTACATGCGTAAAACAGAAGCAGGTATTTTCTTAAGTGACGGTGCTTACTTTGTTGACCAGTATATCGAGCAGCGGGGCTCACCCGATTCACTGTACAAAAAGCTCACTGCCAACGGAAAACAAGATTTCTTTATCTTCGATCTCACGTTATTGAAAAACTGGGATGGCTCACCGCCGTGCTTGGATTGCGAGTTGCTTTATCGTATGCAAGGGGTACCTGTTTATTTTATCGATGAGAGCATCTACGCTGCGGTGTTCCCGCTTCCTAATACGTCAGAGAGTTTGGTCTTTAAAGAAAAGCGTGACTTTTTCAGTCCAGATATCGATTGGGATGAAGATTCCGAGATCATTTTCGTTCTCACTCTGTTACTTACTGTGGTGTGCAGTTTAGGTGTCATGGTTTATATACCTGTGCGTCGCCTTGATCGCCAGATCCGACAACTGACGGCCGCGCAACAACAGTTTGGATCTGGTGAGTTGAATACGCGAGTCGATCTAAAGCAATTTTCGCAACCCGTGAAAGAACTTGCCCAAGGCTTCAACAAGATGTCAGAAGACATAGAAAGGCGAGTGCGCCAGACGCACATCTTTACCCAAGCCATCCCACACGAAGTACGCACTCCGCTCAGCCGAATTCAGTTAGCGACCGATTTAGCAAGGCGCACCAGCGGTGAAATGCAGGCAGAGCTGCATGATGATATTGAACGTTACGTTGATGTCGTGACGGATTTAACGTCCGACATTGTCATGCTGTCTCGTTTGAGCGTAAAAAACCATTCTTTGAGTGATTCTGTTGAAACCATTGAACTGCCGCTTTGGTGTAAAAGCCGAATGAATTACCGAGGCTTAGACTTCGCCAAGTTGACGGTAGAAAATGAACTCGCGTATCAATCCATTCACTTGCAACCGACTTTAGGCAATCTTGTTCTTGATAACTTACTGCAGAACGCAAAACGTTACGGTGAATCTTGCGTTGAGGTGACGATTCGGTCGGTTGAGCATTTCTGGATTGTTGATATCGAAGACGATGGTCCGGGTATTCCCGAAGCGATGCGAGAAGAAGTGTTTGTTCCATTCTCTCGTTTAGACAAAAGCCGCAACGCCGACGTGAAAGGTTTTGGTTTAGGGCTTGCCATCGCTACCAGTGCAGCGAGGCAATTAGGTTGGGAACTTTCTGTCGGCGAGAGTCATTTAGGCGGGGCACGTTTTACTGTGCTTATTCCTGCCAACGATTAGGATAGGCACTGCGGTAATCTGGCTCAGCGAGACCTTCATACAAATCGTCACAAGCTTGCAGTGGGCCTACGATGGTTCGGTAGGGTAAGATACCAGCCCAAACTGGAATGCCCATGTCTTCCGCATCATCATTGACGCCAAAATTGCTGATTTTCACGGATGCTTCTGTGAGTGGAATACGCAGTAGCATGGTGGCTTTGAGCTCTTTCTCATTACTCAAACGGACTTCTTCGGTTCTCCCCGGAGCGATCTGTTCGATAAAGTGATTCAGTAATCTGTCTTTCTCTTGGTTACAATCCACCATCTCAAACTGACCAAAGACCACAGCGCTACGATAATGCGCGCTATGATGAAACGCACTTCGAGCCAATACCCAACCATCAAACAAAGTAAAGGTAAGGCACGTTTGCAATCCTTGTTTGAGTGAGCGTAACAATCGACTGTTGTTGGCACCATGGATATACACGTAATCATCGACACGCCATGCCAACATGGGAATAACTACAGGGCCAGACTCGTTGGTTATTGCAACATGAGCGATCATGCTTTCATCTATGATGGCGTGCAGTTTGCTAACATCAGAGACGGCTTTATGTACGCCTTTCTTAATTTCCGTTCTATTGGTATTGGATAACATTTTCTCTCCTTATTTGCTCACATGGACGAGCACTTGCTCCTCAATCTCTGATTGCAATGTAGCGTTTAACTGGTAGCTTAAAGAGGGCCAGTTTTAACTAATGGATGGATCCAGTTTGTCTTTGATTGATATCGGTGACCTGCATTTAAAAGAAAGTGATGGAACGCGTCAGCAAGCGTTATTTTTTGCGATCCGCGAGAAGATTGTTCAAGGGTTGTGGGCGAAGAATGGAAAATTACCCTCTACACGAAAGCTGTCACAAGAGCTTAACCTCAGTCGGAATACCGTGATTTCAGCCTACGAACAGCTTGTGGCGGAAGGGTACTTGAACAGTCAGAAAGGTTCGGGTTTTTATGTTGCCGTCGAACTGCCGGAGCAGTATCTACCTGAACCTAGTTCAATCAAGACGGACTCTTCACCGAAAACCAACTTTGATATCAACCGCGCATTTGCACCGGGTGTGCCTGATTTGGAAGCGTTTCCGATGGCGCAATGGCAAAAGTTACTTGCTCGCCACCTCTCCCGTTCCTGCTTGTTGGGGAATCAAGATATTCAGGGCAGTTGGACATTACGCTGTGCTTTAGCTGACTACCTTGCCTCAAGCCGCTCAGTGAATTGCTCCCCAGAGCGGATCATTATTACTTCTGGGGCGCAGCAAGCGTTGTCGATTGCGACGATGGTTGTTCTCAAGCAAGGTGATAAGGTTCTGATGGAGCAACCGGGTTACGCGCAAATGCGGAAGTTGATTCAATTCCAGCAGTATCAATTTGAGCCTTTGTTCGTGCGAGAGAAACTAGGCTTTGATGTGGAAGCGGTGACCACAAGCGATGCCGATGCGCTGTATATCACCCCAAGCAATCAATATCCGATGGGCACCACACTCAATACCGAGCAAAGAGGGAAGATCATCAATTGGGCAGTTGAACAGTCACGTTGGATCATCGAAGACGATTATGACAGCGAATTCCAGTTTGCTCATCGCCCCTATACAAGCTTACAAGGGCTAGCGGCTCAAATGGGCCGAGATGATCGCGTGTTGTATGTGAGTTCTTTCAGTAAAGTGATGTTTAACGGCTTGCGGCTTGGCTACCTTGTGGTCCCTGAACGTTTGGTAGAGCAATGTTTAGTGGTTAAAGATACGTTAAGTGGTGATTCACCTACGCACACGCAAGAAGCGTTGGCAGATTTTATTACTGAAGGTGGGTTATTACGTCATATCCGCAAAATGCGCCGACTGTACAAAACTAAGCATGAGCAGATGTGTTTGGCGGTTGAAAAGCACTTTGGCAATAGAGTTGCGGTGATCAGTCAGGCTGCTGGTCTCCATATTACTTTAAAGTGGCAGCAGGGTATTGATGAACACGAATGGACGCAGCGCGCTCAGTCAAAAGGTATTGTGCTGCGTCCGATGAGTTTTTATGAGCATTCAGATTTTAGAACGCGAGATTGGCAAGGTACAGTCTTAGGCTACGGCAATGTCGCGCTGAGTGAGATTGATGCTCTGGTTGAACAGCTTTCTGAGTTGTTTTAGTTGCTGAAGTATCACTTTAACTAACGTTGAATCGATGCTTCACAGGTGCTTGAGATAACAAAAACAAGATGTTCGATCTTCTGCTCTATTTCGTCTGAGGATGGAAGTGGTTTCATGTTGAATACGAATGGCCACAAAAACAGACCATTGAACAGGCTAGAATATGTATTAGAAAGCAAAGCACTATCAATGTGTTGTATTGCATTGGCCTGTTGTGCTTCCTCAAACCATTTCGCTAGGACGTGAGAACGATACAGCTTTGTTATGATTTGTTGAGCCATTTCTGGTTGGCGCAAAAACTCAGCCATCACCACGCGAGTAAAGGGAATTCCATAAGTTTTGTAAAGAATTTCCACTTCATTCCGAGTTATGGCTGTCAGTTGTTCAGCTAGGCTCTTATGTGCATCAAACGGATAATGATTTTTTTCATCGACGCTTGATTTGATGATGGCAAGTATCGACTCAAACAATACTTCCTTACTCTTAAAGTGACGATAAAGAGTTCGCTTTGATACCCCTGCAGACGCGCATACTCTATCCATATTCGCCTTGGTAAACCCATGTTCAATAAACTCTTCTTTAGCCGCAATAATAATGGCTAAACGCTTTTCTTCTATGAGTGCCATGGTCTCTCTCCTTTGTGCGTTCCAGCCAATCTAACAAATTGATACAAACAGGTAAACTTTTGAGTTTACCCTGTATTGAATTGGCCTTAAAATAAACTCCGAAGTTTACCTTTTTACAAAGTTGTCACATAACTGTTGGCCGGTAGGCTTATCGGTCACGCTCTTGGAGTGAAGTATCTATGGTCGTAGCAAAAGTTGGCCAAAAAGTTCTTAAATTGAGTGTAACCTCGGCATTGTTGATGTCCGTTATTAACCTTAGCGGCTGTGGTAGTGAGGCGAATCCTTCAGTGGTTGTCCCTACTGCTAAGCCTGCACTTACCGAGATAGTTAGTACCCAGTCAGCAACGGAGCTCAGCTTTAATGGCATCGTGCGTGCTGCAGATAGTGCAGATCTCGCTTTCCGAGTAAGTGGAAAACTGACCAATATTTTCGTTAAGGAAGGAGATGAAGTAAGCAAGGGGCAACTGCTTGCTTCCTTAGATGATCGAGATGCAAAAAACGCATTGGTGTCAGCGCAACTAGAGTTTGAGAATGTGTCTCGTGAGTACAAGCGAGCTCAAGCTGTATTTAAGAAAAGCCAAGCAATTTCAAAGGCTGACCTAGATACCATCACGACACGCTATAACCTTGCTCGTACACGCGTGGAAGATGCGAAACGTCACCTAGAATACACCCAGATCTTTGCTCCTTTTGATGGTGTGGTTGGACGCAAGTTGGTTGATAACTACATTCAAGTCCAAGCAAATGCACCAATCCTGATTGTTCACAATATTAATGATCTTGAGGTGGTCATCCACATTCCACATAAAGTGATGCTCTCTGGCAAAGAGGAGACCAAAGCGATAGCGGAAATCTCAGCCATTCCAGGTCAATCTTTTCCATTAAAGCTGCGCACAGTGGCGACCGTTGCAGACCCTGTGTCTCAGACGTATCCGGTTGTGCTGGGCTTCGAGCACTTGAACGGTTTCCATGTATTACCGGGCATGGCGGTGAAAGTGTTGCCAGTTTCTTCTTCTGGTAAAGCACAGAATCAACAGATTACTTTACCGTTGACGTCTATTGTCCCTGATAACCAAGGCAAGCAATTTGTCTGGGTGGTTGGTAATGACAACAAAGCACAGAAGCGTTATGTGGCAATTGGCGCGCTCAGCAAAGATCGCATTATTGTCACGGAACACCTTTCGTTGGGTGAGAAGGTGATCATTGCTGGGGTATCAAGTGTGAGAGAGGGCATGGAAGTTCGCCCTTACACGGATGATCGCGCTGGAGCACAATGATGGACATTGCACGTTATACCATAGCCAAGCGAACCAGTGTTTGGGTGCTGATTGCTCTGATACTGTTAGGCGGTTACATCAGCTACCTCAAACTAGGCCGTTTTGAGGACCCTGAATTTGTTATTCGTCAGGCGGTGATTGCAACCCCATACTCTGGTGCGACCGCACAGGAAGTCTCTGATGAAGTGACCGATGTTATCGAGGGTGCTGTTCAGGCTTTGCAAGAAGTCAAAGAAGTGAAATCCGTCTCGATGCAAGGAATGTCAGAGGTCACGGTCGAGATCAAGTTGGAGTTTGCAGGCAGCGCCGCAGAGCTGCAGCAAGTATGGGATAAACTTCGCCGCAAAGTGACAGACGCACAGCGCCAGCTTCCTCCGGGAGCTGGGCCATCAATTGTGAATGATGACTTTGCGGATGTGTATGCCTTGTTCTTTGCCGTTACTGGTGAAGGATTCAGCGATAAGCAATTGCAAGATTATGTCGATAGTTTACGCCGTGAAATCGTACTTGTTCCGGGTGTAGCGAAAACAGCGACGCTGGCACAACAGCAAGAAACCATCTTCGTGGAAATCTCTAGTGAGCGCTTAGCCGAGTTTGGTGTATCAGTTGAGAAAGTGTTTCAAGTTCTGCAAAAGCAAAACTTAGTCACAGTTGCTGGCAGCATCGAAACCAATGCGATGCGCATTCCTGTGATCCCAAGTTCCAATATTGACTCTGTTGCCGACCTGAAAAACCTACAAGTAGGGCTGGGTAACAACAATACTGTGCTTCGTTTAGGCGACATTGCAGACATCACTCGCGGTTACCAAACACCAGCAACCATGTTGATGCGTTTTAACGGTGAACGCGCTGTGGGCTTTGGTATCTCCAACGTATCCGGCGGTAACGTGGTGGATATGGGAGACGCAGTTAAAGCACGTTTGGCCGAGTTGGAAAGTCAGCGTCCATTGGGGATGGAGCTGAATGTGATTTCGATGCAGTCAGATTCTGTGCGCGCATCGGTAGCGAACTTTATCGACAACTTAATCGCTGCGGTTGGCATTGTATTCGTCGTGCTTCTGCTGTTTATGGGCGTACGCTCGGGCGTTATTATCGGCTTTGTTCTTCTACTAACGGTCGCAGGTACGCTATGCATCATGCTTATTGAAGATATTGCAATGCAGCGTATTTCTCTTGGGGCGTTGATCATTGCCCTAGGGATGCTGGTGGATAATGCGATTGTAGTGACCGACGGTATCTTGGTTCGTTTTCAACAAGATCCAGACGCTGATCGCAATGCTGTGGTGTCTGAAGTTGTCAATGCAACCAAGTGGCCGTTGTTAGGAGGAACCGTCGTTGGTATTTGTGCATTCAGTGCGATTGGTTTATCGCCTTCAGACATGGGGGAATACGCCGGTTCTCTGTTTTGGGTGATCCTATACTCAATGCTCCTTAGTTGGGTATTCGCAGTCACAGTAACACCAATGCTGTGTCACGATTTCCTCAAAGTAAAAGCGGCAAATGCAGATAAGAAGCCTAGTCGCGTCGTGGCAAGCTACAAGTCACTGCTCGCATGGGTATTGAAATACCGCATCATCAGTTGTGCACTGTTGCTGGGAATGATGACAGCAGCAATTTGGGGCGTGAAGTTTGTACCTCCGGGCTTTATGCCGGAATCTCAACGACCGCAGTTTGTTGTGGACGTTTACTTGCCGCAAGGCTCAGATATCAAACGTACTGAAGCTGTGGTTGCTAGTATTGAGCAAGATGTGAAAGCCAAAGAGGGAATTACGAACATCACCAGTTTTATTGGTGGTGGCGGCTTACGTTTCATGCTGACCTACGCGCCAGAAGCTCGTAACCCAAGTTACGGTCAACTGCTGATTGATATCGACGATTACACAAAGATCGCTCCATTACTGGGAGATCTACAAAGTGAGTTGGAAGCCAAATACCCAGATGCGTCCATCAAAGTGTGGAAGTTCATGCTTGGTCGCGGAGGCGGTAAGAAGATAGAAGCTGGTTTCAAAGGGCCTGATAGTGCGGTGTTGCGTCAACTGGCAGAGCAAGCGAAAGCCATTATGCTGGCGGACAGCAACTTGATAGCGGTTCAGGATGATTGGCGTCAACAAGTTCCTGTACTTCGCCCGGCATATTCTGCCGAAGAAGCGCAAAGATACGGGCTGACAACGATGGAAATTAATCAGGCCATCGCGCAAACCTTAACGGGCCGAAACGTGGGCGTGTATCGAGAGGGAGATGATTTGATCCCAATCGTTGTCCGTGCGCCAGAAAGTGAGCGAAACCACCAACGTGCGATTGAAAATACGGAAGTTTTCAGCCCAACGGTCGGTGCTTATATTCCGGTAAGTCAATTAGTGAACTCTGTGGATGTGGTATACCAAGATGCCATTTTGCGTCGAATTGACCGCATGCCGACGATTCTGGTGCAAGCGGATCCAGCTCCGGGTGTATTAACAGCAGATGCATTCAAGCAAGTACGTTCTCAAATTGAAGCCATTGAGTTGCCAGCAGGGTACGAATTGAAATGGTATGGGGAATATAAAGCGTCTAAAGATGCCAATGAAGGGCTTGTAATCTCAGCACCATACGGGTTTGCTGCGATGATTCTTTCGGTGATTTTTATGTTTAACGCGCTGCGTCAGCCACTGGTTATTTGGCTAACGGCACCGCTAGCGGTTGTCGGTGTCACCGTGGGGCTTATCATCTTCCAAACACCGTTCGAGTTTATGGCCATTCTCGGCTTCTTAAGCTTGATTGGTATGATGGTGAAAAACGCGATTGTATTGGTTGACCAAGCGGATGTTGAAATTCGTGAAGGTAAAACACCATATACCGCGATCATTGATGCAGCACTAAGCCGTGCCCGTCCGGTTCTACTGGGCGCATTCACGACTATTTTGGGTGTAGCCCCGTTGTTGATTGACCCATTTTTTAAGAGTATGGCGGTGACCATTATGTTTGGTCTACTGTTTGCCACGATTCTTACTTTGGTCGTCATTCCACTGTTTTACGCCATTTTCTTCCGCGTAAAAATAGAGGCGGCATAAACTACAGTGAAAACTCAAAAAGGAGCCATTTGGCTCTAATGCCGATCAGTTAAGACTTTAATCGGCAGATCAGTTGAATGATCCTACCTGTATGTAAAAATCCGATAGACCCTGTTTATCGGATTTTTTATGCACGTTTCTCAAGCCCTCGACATCATCAACAGTTATAAACCCAATCAAGTTG
>NZ_JATABF010000055.1:0-30607 GCF_036533715.1 Vibrio sp. M260121
GAAATTGCACACAAATTAAATACGCGCCCACGCAAAAGACTTGGGTATAGGACACCAACGGAGTATATTCATGCGCATCTGTAGAAAGTGTCGCACTTCAAACTTGATACTAAGCCTCTTTACCTCGTAGGGAAAATATAAAACTATATTTATCCAACAACAAAATTTTCTAAATCAAGAGGTGAGTTTCCATCCTCTAACCTGAATAGATACTTTAATTTACTAATTTCAGGTAAAGGTAACTCAGAAACTTTAGTACCACATTCCAATTTTGCTTCAAAGATATATGCGCCATCATCTCTAATGATACTCATCATATAAAAGTCTTCCTTGCACTCATGTAGCACACCGATTTCAATCGCTTTATTTAGTTGTTTAGAGTTAAGCCAAAACATATCTATTTCAAAGTCATCTATATCTATATGTTTAACTTCATCTTTATCAAAGTCATTTTTTTTCTGATTATCGAAAATAGATTGCCTATAGCTTTGATTCATCGCTTCCTCTAACGCAAGTATCCCCTCTCTATCATCTTCAAAAGAGACGGGAGCACTCAAGATTTCAGCGTCATAAATGCAAAAGACGGTAGCTGAATTTTTCTGACTAAGTAAAAACTCAACTTCTTCCTTTTTTATAAAAAATCTAGCACACCCTTCGATTAACCAAGTCGCTTTTACTTGTACGTCGATATTTCTCTTTCTTTCCCCCTTAAAAAACTCTCGCGCTCTATTTGTTATACAAAGATCAAACCCAAAATCAGGATTGTACTTGTGAGCTTCTAGCCCATGAAAGAATGCCTTGCTCATGACATGATGCTCAGCGCTATTCCCAAAGTAAAAATTTTGATATGTATCTTTTGTTAATGGCATCTAGGCTCCTATTAATACATTGATGAAAATAGTCCTTTTCGTGAACTAATTGTTTGTGGGCTAACCCCAATTAAGGTGTGAAGCACGCGACCACGACACTTAACTTGACCACCGTAAACACTGAACTAAACCCAAACCAAAAAAGCCAAGCGTGCTGAATCACTCTTAAATTGTTTGTTATAAATCAGCGTATTGGAGCCGGGTTTAACCCTTTTCTAGGAGTGAGAAAACCACCGCCAGTACCACCGCCACTAGATTTGTCATCACTTCTCGGCACATTACTTGAGGGTTTAGAGGGAGTGACTAGTTCCAAGATAACTTTATGAACCCTCTCATTTTTTGATGAACCGCCCGCATTATACTTCAACAGTTTAAAGTCTATCCCTCCAGATTCCGTCTCTGAGTCGGTAACTATGAAATTGGCTTCTATCGTTAGCTTTTCTACTTCAAACAAAGCATCTTGTCCCTGAAGCTCCCTTTCTTCTTGAGATTCATAAAGTTCATTATGAACCTGACGAACAAGTTCCTTGATAAAGAGTGGCCTATCTGCCATGTTTTCCTCCTTGATTTTATAACGCCGCGTTAAGTGGTGAGCAACGCTACCACCCTACCAAAACCATTGTGCCGTAAACACTAAAGCTGAATCAAACCGAAAATGCCAAGCGTTGG
Source organism: Vibrio sp. M260121 (assembly GCF_036533715.1). Lineage (NCBI taxonomy): Bacteria > Pseudomonadati > Pseudomonadota > Gammaproteobacteria > Vibrionales > Vibrionaceae > Vibrio > Vibrio sp. M260121. The sequence goes on from NZ_JATABF010000055.1 coordinate 1,539, forward strand.
GAATCCGTCTTAAACGCTTTGTTATATTTTTCTTATACTTGGCGCCAAACTCCCCCTTGAGGTCGTTCAAATACGTCCCTTTCTTTACAATCGTCATCGCTTGGGATTGACAAGATATCAGTATTATCATGTTCAGGAGTAATCAATCTTTCTGGCGGGCAAGTGGCTTGTTTATATTTTCCGTCATCCACATCTTTCAAAAATTTATCTAACTGCTCTGTCGTGTATTTCATTGTTACTCCTTATTTTATAACGCTTCGATCGCTGCTGGTATCGCCTGAACCGTAATACCCGAAAAGAGCAGTACGTATCCGACAATAGTTAAGATTCGATGTTTGACATATTTGCTTTTCATATACTCAGTCCTTTCTACAGATGAATTAACAGCAAATGCTTCTGAACCATCTTTGAAAAGAACATCTTTTGGCATAGAAAATAGAGCTAGCATGATGACACCAGCGGTATTAAGCACTATTCCAAGAAGTGGAAAGTACTTTATTAAAACTTCCATGTAGTTACTCCAAAAAAAATATAACGCTGCGTTAAGTGGTGAACAACGCCAACCACCAAGCCTAAACCGTTGTACCTTAAACACTAAATTTAACTTGAACTGAGATCGCCAAGCGTTGTGAATCCGCCTTAAACGCTTTGTTATGTGCTAGCTAGTTAACCAACTTTCAAGTTCAATTACCAATGCATCCTCACTGAACCCATCGACTTCTTTGAATATTTTCTGTTGAATATTATTAAACTTCTGACCAACATTTCCTCCAGAAACGTAATTTCTTATTACACTCGATGGAACAAATATAATTCCAGTACTTTCATGCCCTTCCCCAGCGATTACCCACCTTAAATTTGACTCAAAGTAATCTGGAGCTTTCGCAACTATTTCGGGCTGAAAGCCACCGCCACTTGAACTCCCAAAGCCTAAGCGCCCATGTGACTTTTTATGGTACTTTACCTCTATAAAATATAGAGAAGGCTTCTCACCATTACGACAGATGAGAATATCAACAGCTTTCTTGTTATCGAAAAGCTCTAAATCTTTATGATTTGAGCATATTCTCTTCTTTATCAGATCACGCAAGTAAGATTCAAATGCTGATTCATTCTCAAACACGAAATTTCTCCGAAAGGCACATAACGCCCAATTAAGGGGTGAACAACGCTACCACCCACACCTAAAGCATTGTGCCATAAACACTAAATTTGAAGTAGAAGCAAAAATGCCAAGCGTTGTGAATCCCTCTTAAATTGCTTGTTAGGTGAAATTCTTCCTACACGTACAAAGCTAACATTAATGACAGCCAAGTAAGTACAAACATAATGATGCTTGTATCTTCGATTTCGTTATTAATATGTAAGAACAACAGCGTGAAGAAAAATGCAATTGGAGTATTAACCATTGAGGAAAAATCTTGGGTAATCTCGTGTCCAGTTAGGGCTAAGAATCCGCGCCCCAAAAGTCCAAGCACCGATACTGCAAAAGTCATGCGAATCATCCATATTCTTAAGTGATGATCTGACTTCATCGGTTTCACGAAATTTAATTGGAATACATCTTTTAAAATGGCAATGATTTCTCGATCAGATTTACCCATTTAGTTCCTCTTTTTCACCTAACGCCCAATTAAGGTGTGAAGCACGCAACCACGGCACTTCATTTGAACACCGTAAACACTGAGCTAAAACCAAACCAACAATGCCAAGCGTGCTGAATCACTCTTAAATTGTTTGTTAGGTCAATTTTTAGACGGAAAACCTGGTAACTTTACTGCTGAAAAATAATCTACAGTTTCGTTGTTTACGACTTTATTGGCTGCCTTCATAAATTGTGTTGTAGACGCGATCACTATTTTTAACGCCTGAACTTCATCTTCGTCGTTAATAAGTTTTGCTCGCAACAAAGACTCATCATAGATATCTTTCAATGCGAGTAAATTCTGACTGGCTAGGTAATAACCCGACCAAGAACGCTTAAAAGCAAACAATGATGAAATGGAACTTACGAAAAGAAGCAATATAGAAACAATCTTCCCAAGTTCCGGTGAGCTATTGAGACCATACAAGACGACTAGAGATACAGACGTTAATAGCCCCGAAATATAAAAGTACAAACGGTGTTTGGGGTGCCGATTCTCATACCATTGCAAGTTATATTCAAAACTTCCCTTTACATCAGGGCCCTTGAAAAATACAAGCTCATTTATAGACTCCAAGTAGTCATTCAACTTCATCCTAGTTCTCCCTCTCTTGGAATTGCACTCGTTGACCTAACGCCCAATTAAGGGGTGAACAACGCCACTACCCAACCTAACGCATTGTACCGTAAACACTAAATTTGAAGTAGAAGCAAAAGTGCCAAGCGTTGTGAATCCCTCTTAAATTGCTTGTTATGTAGCGATGCTCGCAAGGACACAAACCAAGAATGCAGGCACCCCAGCTATAAGTAGTTTGATACAAAAAGCTGTATTTTCTGAGAACCGCTCATCATCGATTTCGTCCGTAATGCTACGGTCAACCATTGAGTCTGTAACCCTATCAACTTTGTCGTCAGACTGCCCTATACCACCCAAAGGCGGATACATGAAAAATAAGGCTGTCGTTCCCCATAAAAGTAGAACGATGAAAAATGCGTAGTCCGATACAAACTTAAGCCCAAAGAAGCCTGTGGACACCTCAAGGCCAACAACTATTACGGCTGCTATTACATTCGCAACCACTACAAATCGAACTAAACCAAGCATTTATACTCCATTTCTTACCTAGCTACATAACGCCCTGTTAAGGGGTGAGCAACGCTACCACCTAACCTAAAATTACCATCGTAATCACAATACTCAAATTGGAACCAAAAGTCCCAAGCGTTGGGAATCCCTCTTAAACAGTTTGTTATGTTTATTTCAGCCCACTGAGCTCTTTTTCCAACTGTTCTAGAGTTTCATACTGCTTTTCCTGATACTCTTCCAGAGCATCTTCTATGCCAATTCTGTTGAGGTTTTCTTTTTCGACAGTTCCGTCATTTAGAGCTGTTTCGAATATATTCGCGCGATTTTTGTATTCACTTAAAAGCGTTGTTAAAGCTGAAATTCGATTTGCTTGTGTTGTTAACACCTTTTGCTGTTCCGCGACCTTTCTAGTTCTAATTAGAGCAACAAGTGAAATCACAACAGCCAAAAGAGCAAGAACGGTGTTTATCATTTCAAACATGGTCAAATTTCTCCCGTAAACATAACGCCGCGTTAAGTGGTGAACAACGCACACCACCAAACCTAAACCATTGTACCTTAAACACTTAACCTAACTTGAACTGAGATCGCCAAGCGTTGTGAATCCGCCTTAAACGCCTTGTTAGGCGAAGTTTCCCGCCTGTGTTTAAGTGGCTTTGAAAACAGATTACCCGAAACCAAATAAGCAACCAAACACCCACTGATTTTTTGTGATTCAAGAACCACAAAAGTCACTATGTTACAGCCAAAATTTCGACAACCACGAAATACAGACTTTCAGCGATCAAGTCGCTTTTGAGGAAGCGAGACGCAAAACTGCAAACTTGAAGCGAGAACGAAAGCCTCGATTAACTTGCCCCTACCACACTTTAAGCCAATAAAATTCACAACTAACCAGCTGTGAAAACCAATGAGGCAACCCGCGAATTTTGGCATGTTTTACGGTTGGAGAGATTCAAGGATTTGAGCCGACAACGCTAAATTGCCGACTGAGAAAAACGAATGGCCGGAGATATAAGAAGATGAGAACAAAGAGCTTTCCTGCCCGTCGCCTAACGCTCTGTTAAGGGGTGAGCAGCGCATTACCGAAGCGACCGCACACCACCTTAAACACTAAAATCAACGCATAGCGAAAATGCCACGCGTTGCGAATCCCTCTTGAACAGTTTGTTAACTGAGCGCCTTTCAGTTTTCGCCGATCTTACAACCACTTTAGCCAAGGCTAGTTTTCCTAATTAATGATTAGTAAAGCTAACTCAAACATGTATTTAACTAGAAGATTACCGTTTATCTTTAGTTTGAAATGCGTCTCACAACACCATACTTCGGCGATGTAAGTGCGCCGAACTAATCGCGAATGCCTTATATTATTAGAAAGCTTGTTGCCGCCTTTCACATCAGTAAGCTTAAGTATCAAACTGAAATTAGTCGCATTAGCTCAGCTAAGGAAACCGACCGAAAATGCCAAATCTCTGAACCTAGAAACTGTATCATTGTGCTTGCGTATTTTCTGCGCCAGTTAACGCCTTGTTAAGGTGTGAGGCACGCAATACCGAAGCTCCCGCATACCACCTTAACCACTAAAACTTACGCATAGCAAAAATGCCACGCGTGCCGAATCACTCTTGAACAATTTGTTATACATTTATTCCGCCGCCTCTCGAAGCCAACTATCTAAGGACTCACGCGGATTTAACCTATATGCTCGTTCAACGTTTGTCGCGTCTGGCGGCATGATTTCTGCGTTGATATAAAGTTTATTTCGACAATTTAAGCTATCGAAGTAACCTTCAATATCCAAGCGCTTAAGAGTCAACTCCATCGCAGATAAAAGAGCTGCCGTAGTTTCTTCACTAAAACCACATTCAGCGGTCACATTGTCCAAAAGAAGTTCAACACCTGAGAAGTATTCATCACAGAAACCAAACAACGGTGAGTCTGCATATGACCATTTTATTTCTTCTCGGTCTTCAAAGGATGAAGCTTCGGTTTGCAATAGTTCGTCAGACCAAGCCGAAAATATAGGTCGATGCCCCTCTCCAGTTGTGACCAAAGCTACGTAATAAAAGTGATGCTGCGGAAACTCAGACGACAACCTTACTATTATTGATTTGGTCGCCTTGTAGAGCATATTTTCTAGTTGCTTAAGTTTCATATTGCTCCAAATGTATAACGCCCTGTTAAGGTGTGAGCAACGCTATACCGAAGCTCCCGCATACCACCTTAATCACCAAAACCAACGCATAGTAAAAATGCCACGCGTTGCGAATCACTCTTAAACAGTTTGTTAGTTGCCTTGTTCACCACTGCAGGTTAAACAAATATTATTCATATGAAACATACTCGAATCCTCAGGATAGATAACGTTGCCAAGGCATTCTTCATGTTCACATGGGGTTCGATTTACCTCTGCATACCCGTCGCATAACCAACAGTGAAGTTCGATGGCTTCCGGTTCATTTGGCTCTAAACATGCAAAATTTGCATTGATTAAACCACCTGTTTCAATAGAGTTTTCTTGGCAATGGGGACAAAGGTACCTCCGCCCACTGTTAGGCATACCGATCAACTTTTTGAATTTTCGTTGGGACAAGTAGTCTTCAAAGAACTTAAAGTACTGAAGCAACTGCATGTTCTCTTCATCTTCGTCAAAGAGACCATATAATGGTTCTGTGACCATAACCTCTCTGAAATCTGAAATCCAAGATGTTCCCCAAATTAAAGTTAAGAACTCTGCAATAACCTCAACAATGTAGTTTGGTTCGATAAAATCTCGATGCAAACCATGAGTAAACTTATTTCGTTTAACTCTTAATTCATCGAGCATCTTTAGTGCATTACCATCTAGAGTCTTACCTGTGAGTTTTTGATACTTTACGCATAAAATTTCACTCCCCTCTAAATACAGATCTTCAAAATCAACTATTTCTGGCGTTTCTATATGAACTTTAGACTCATCAGTTAATAGTTCGTGTGGATTTAGTTTGCTGACTTCATACTTAAAGTAGTTTTCAATGCTAAGAAATAGCATTATCAATGAGTTACCAAGGACCCCTTGCCTTGACTCCCATTCCTCTTCCAAGTCACTGTCACCAAAACCCGTTACAATTACAGCGGGCGAAATAGCTTGCTCCGTTTTGAAAACATGATCTATAGACTGCGCCAAATATTGGATGCTAAGACTTTTAAACTCATCTGGATCGGGTAGATTCTCGATCATTGTTAAACCCTTACTCAAAGTTGTTGAAGGCAACTAACGCCCTGTTAAGGTGTGAGCAACGCAATACCAATGCTACCGCATACCACCTTAAACGCAAAACGCAACGCATAGCAAAAATGCCACGCGTTGCGAATCACTCTTAAACAGTTTGTTAGCAATATTTCTTACAATGTAGGATATTAGCTAGCTGGAGCTTCAGGACAGTTTGGAGTAACTTCGTAATGAGAAGAATCTGTCTCCCAAGCCGAACCTGTTAGAAGGTCTGTTGGAATTGAGATAATACCAAAGTCAATTAAAACGTTAAGGAATAAACTTTTACCCCACTGAAAACTATAATCAGTGGTCACAGTCGTCTGTTCACACCCTGTTTTCTGTGCAACTACAGTATGCGCATCACCACGTGGTACGGTAATGCTAGCGTGATCTTTTCCATGGTATTTGCCGTCAATAAATAACTTAGTTCCCTCTTCACGAGAACTAAACGAAATCTGTTCGTTTGAGCCATTGGTGATAGTAGAACAGCCTGACGCGAGTAAAGAGCCCATAATTAAAGAGCAAATTGTTAACTTTTTCATATTTAACTTATTGAATAAAAAAAAAGGGGGTAATTATATTTGCAAACTATCTTCATTCAATCTAGGTAATCTATTGTCACGATTAATATTGCTAACGCCCTGTTAAGGTGTGAGCAACGCAATACAAAAGCCGCTGCATAACATCTTAAACACTAAATGCAACGCATTGTAAAAATGCCAAGCGTTGCGAATCACTCTTAAACAGATTGTTATACGTTTTCTTTGTACAAGCGATCGAGTTCCTTATATGCATCAACCATAACATCACGAGAATTATGGCTTTCATTCATAGAATACCCTTTAGGGATGTTTCTATTATTTATGTACATCGTAGTGGCAATCTCTAAACGTGTACTTGTAGCGTTAATTTTCGCAGCATGATGCATTAGTTGTGCCTGCTCAGTTTGAGCTTTTGCTGCTCTACTTAACTCCCCACGGTGATTTGATAGTTCATCACGGGTTAATTTTAGCTCCTGCCTTTGCAACTCCAGCTCTTTACTCTGAAGAACAATGGCATATATAACACCACAAAATGCAAGCCCAGAAAAAAGAGTATTCACTACACCAAACATACCACCAAACGAGTTTCTAGCATCCCAATTTGGCAATTCAAAATACATCACAGCTCCAAGTGCAACCTGCACCAAAACAACTGCACCAAACATTGCCCATAGGGCTCTATATTTACTCATAACTTTCACTCAAACGTATAACGCCCTGCTAAGGGGTGAGCAACGCAATACCGAAGCCGCTGCATACCACCTTAATCACTTAAACCAACGCATAGTAAAAATGCCACGCGTTGCGAATCCCTCTTGAGCAGTTTGTTAGTTTGCAAACCCAAAGCGTTGATTTTACGTTATTTTAAGCTTTGCAAACAATAAACCTTAGGCGTTTTGATGCATTTAAGTCAGGCGTAGTCTCAAAGCGGCTACTCAATGAAACCACGTGGAACAAACAACGCCGCAGAAAACGAACTAACAACACCAAAAAGCGCTTTTGGAAAACCAATATCACAATGCGGGCTTTCAACAAAGCCACTGAAACCACATGAACTTACCACACCAGAGAAAACACCATTTCAGCGAGTAGATCGGCTTTTGCACCAACAAACTCAACGAGCAGAGTTTCAGCAAAAAAGTTCGACTCAGGTAACCCAAAAGTCGCCGCACCAAAGAACAAATCAACCGTTGAAACGATGCCAATTTTGGATTTTCACCACGCCAGTTAACACTGAAATTGAACACCAATATGACAATTTAGACTTTCAGCTTTTACCACTAGATCTTGCGATATAGCTGCGTTTTTCCTCTTGCAAACTAACGCCGCGTTAAGGGGTGAACAACGCAATGCCACCTAACTAAACCTATTGTGCCATAAACACAAAAGTAAACTTTGAACCAAAACCGCCAAGCGTTGAGAATCCCTCTTGAACGCTTTGTTATACCACTACTCAAAGCTTTTCACTGAACTCCCCACACTGCTTACACTTGTAACCATGCTTGTAAAAGAACAGTGGAAAACCCAGTAAAATAAATACTAAGAAAGCTGGACGCTTACCTTTTGTAAATGCAAATAGCTCTGTGCTACCACAGTTAGGACAAACATCTTTTGCTTCATCGGCAACTTCATTTTCCAATGATTCTGAGAAGTCACCACTAAGTATTTGTTTCGCTTCCTCTGCATCACTCTCGGCCACCATCAGACGAACACCGCCCATAGCGTTTGAATAAAGCCACTGAGTATTCACCGTGTGCTCGTCAGCGATGTGACTTTCTATCCCGGCACTATCTAGACTCGCTTTCGCAATATGAGCTTCATGAGGAAAAGAAAACCTTGCTACTACAATCACATATTACTCCTTGTGGTATAACGCCCTGTTAAGGTGTGAGCAACGCAATACCGATGTCGCCGCATACCACCTTAAACACCTAAACCAACGCATAGTAAAAATGCCGCGCGTTGCGAATCACTCTTAAACAGTTTGTTAGCCCTGTGGTTATTTAAACTTCATGTTCCTTAGCACCTCTTCTGCGACCCTGGGATCAACAAAATAACTAGGACTACCATACCTAGTCATCACCTCATGCCCATCAAAGTGATCATACTGCCCTAGTTTCTTAACCCTGTTAGTCTCAACTTTCCATTGCTCTTCTGACATGGGTGTCAATTGAAAGCCAGAATCATCTTGGTACATTTGGAGATATTCTACAGAGTTTCCTAGTATATCTTTGACTAACTTTTTATCTTCTTCTGGTGTTCTGCAACCGAAAAAAACACCTTTGATTTTCGCATCAAGTTCGATTAGCTGACCATTGCCTTGAGAGTTGTGGATGATGTCTCGCCATTCCTTTTCATAAAACCAATCTTCGTATTTAGTGAACAAGCACATCGACAATACATCATGATCTTGTGGGTGCTCATTAGAGGAAAACTTTCTACTTTTCCAATATTCTGCATGAGAGATTCTTGGGTAATGCCGGCTGTAACGAACAGGTCGACAACTCGAACGACCAAGCATATTATCTTCTGTACGTTCAAATGTAATCACTATCCCTTTGTGTTCATCTGCGTAGTGCGACCACATTAAACTATGATCGTGAATTTCACTAAAACACATTACTGCGTAATTTTTTGATTGCTCTTCCAGCTTGTCATTTCTTCGTTGGGTTAGTTTATATAGAAACTCATGAAACTCTTTTTCATTACCTTTCTCGGCTGCTTCTTTAGACCTCGATGCAAGATAATATTCTAGGTGGTCCATATCTTCAAAATGACCAATATACTCGCCATCCATTGGAACTTTTAATGGTCTAATCTTACAGTCAAAAGGATCGTTAAATGTATGTGGCGCCGCGTACCAAACAGCTCTATTACGTAAAATATTTAACGTATTTTCATTAATTGAACCATCTGAATGACGAAGTGTTCGATACTTCGATAAATATTGAACATTTGGATATTCCATATAAACCTCTAGATATGGAGAAAAGGGCTAACGCCCTGCTAAGGGGTGAGCAACGCAATACCGATGCCGCCGCATACCACCTTAATCACTAAATTCAACGCATAGTAAAAATGCCACGCGTTGCGAATCACTCTTAAACAGTTTGTTAGCAATATTACTCCATAGGCATTGAGGGATACTTATCCGGATTAGCTGCTCTTTTGAGGATGTATATCATTTCGTAGATACTTAATAGCACTATAGAGCCAACATACATCCAAGCAAAAAATTGAAACGATAATTTGAAGATGTAACAAATGAAAAGTATCAAGTAAACGTTTATCGCATTATTAATCGAATGACGGTAAAACCATTCTTTAGCACTACCTAACATCGAACGGTCCAACTTGAACTTCAGTGTACAAACAGATGCACTAATTGTAGAAACAAACTGAGGCAACACAATTCCTGGAGTGCTTAGGGCTAAAGAAACTAAAACTAGCTTTAAAGTTTCAAGTTCAATAAACAAGTTCCTTTTGTATAGGAACATCATTAGCAACCCGGGAGCTAAGGCTGAAACGAAAAACAAAGTGACACCTGTTGCTGTATCTATGTCAATCTTCTTTACTTCATCAACTACATTCATTATTTACTCCATATTGCTAACGCCGCATTAAGGTGTGAGTAACGCTACCACGAAACTTAACCATACCACTGTAAACACAAAACCCAACGGTGGCACCAAAAATGCCAAGCGTTGGGAATCACTCTTAAATGCTTTGTTAGGCTAACCTTGAATCTACCTGATAAATTGGTTCCAATCTTGACCCCAGCCTAGCGATGGAATAGCCGGAATGGGTGGAATTGACGGGATCGCGGGAATCGGTAAGATTGGTCCTCCTGTGGCACCATCCAAAAATGCGACAACGCCACCATTGTGATCACGAAACAAGCCATTATCCAAAATGCCTAGGTGTTCACCATTGCGGTTATATACATTGGCGCCATTTATCACGGCTAAGTGAGCACCATTTAAATCGTAGATATTTTCGCCATTAACCCAAGCGGTTGTATTACCACTATTATTATAAATTGGTTTCATGATACATCCTCTAAATTACTGTACACTTACTGAAATTGGGGGGGGGGCTGTAAAAATATCAATGCAAACTGTTGTCTATAAGTTATTTGTGTGACGACGCTCAAAGTGAGCCTAACGCCCTGTTAAGGTGTGAGCAACGCAATACCGAAGCTGCCGCATACCACCTTAAACACTAAAACCAACGCATAGTAAAAATGCCACGCGTTGCGAATCACTCTTAAACAGTTTGTTAGTTGAATTGTTTCACAGCCCTACACTTGGGAAAGGTTGAACACCCCCAAAACTGTTTGCCTATATTTTCACCACGCTTGGTTTCACGCAACACCATTTCAGAGCCGCAACGAGGGCACGCATTTGAGCTAACTTTGGATGCAACAACTTCTTTGATATGTTTACGATGCTTTAAATCCGTAATGACTCCGCGCTTTAACTTTAGCCGGTTTATAGACTCTGTTAACCGAGCATAATCCTTGTCAGAGAACACTACATCGTTAAATTGCTGAATGTATCGAATACTTCCTCGAGCGTAGGTAACGTTTGGAGGCATTTCGGTTTTAAAGGTACTGTCGCCGATGAAAACAATAACTGAATGCAAGTGTTCTTCACTGCAACCTAGCAAGGTTTCCAGAGCTTTTATGTGCTTGTAATTCTGATGCAGTGGGTTCTGAAATTTAGAGGAATGACGGTAAATCTTTTGTGTCCACTGTTTCTGGCGAGCTGAACCAAATACCCAACCTTTCATATTCTTAGTTTCAACGACGAAGATGCCATATCTAGAAACCACAATATGGTCGACTTGAGTTGTACCATCGTTAGTCGGCAACGTTACGTCTTTTATTAATGTGTAATCAGACTCTGGTAATTTGGACAAAAGACGGTTCACGAGAAACTCACCGAATACACCTTTTAGCCACCTACTTTTGAAAACGCTAACAATGAGCAATAAAGGCACTAGATACCAGACTTGCGCAAGCACATTAAGAAATGCTTCAAAAATATTCACGGATTTTCCCTATTCAACTAACGCCGCATTAAGGTGTGAGCAACGCAACCACGAAACCTAACCATACCACCGTAAACACAAAACCCAACGATGGAATGAAAAATGCCAAGCGTTGGGAATCACTCTTAAATGCTTTGTTATAAGCCACTTTGAACACAGTTAGCTGAAGGGTGAAACTCACTGTACTTTGCTACAATAGCGGAGAACACTTTATAAGCAGAGTCATCATCAGACATTTCTACAATTTTTCCAAAGGCGAGGATGGCGTACGTGTTTGAGAACATTAGTATTTGCGATATCAGTTCGTCATCAAAGTTGCTAATGATTTCATCGCCTTTCACTCTTCTTGATAGTTGAGCAGTACCTGAGTGAGTGAAGCTATTTAAGTTTGGCCAATAACGTTCTTTTGCTAGCTTTAGCCCATTGTTATGTTTCTTTTCTATTGCATCGACTAATTTATAAAAATTCTTGTTGAACGTGTCATTCCTTAACTTGGCAAAGTCTTCCTCACTAGCAAACTCTGAGAACCATAACCCTTTAACATAAGCCTCAAATATACAGCGGACTAAGCTAGCGGCTGAGCTATATAGCTGTCGTTCACATAAAACAATAACACTTCTATGGTGCTCAATGACCAAAGAATAAAAAAGTCCAGGAAACAGTAGTCTATCTTCTGAACCAGTAGTTAAACCCTCTAAGCCCTGACTAATTTCCTTAGACAAGCCCAATGATTTTGTTGTATCTGTCATGGTAAATCTCCATTGTGGCTTATAACGCCTTGCTAAGGTGTGAGTAACGCAATACAAAAGCTACCGCACGACGCCTTAATCACATAAGCCACCGCAAAGTAAAAATGCCACGCGTTACGAATCACTCTTAAGCAATTTGTTAGTACATGCGCTACTTCTATTTATGGACTCCAAGATATTGAAAAGTGGCATGATATGAAAGGCTTTGAACACTGAAGTGAGACGGGCAGCTACAAAACTTTACCGTCATTGAGAGACGGAAGTTGGCTAGAAGAAAAACGCACTGAACTCCCCCACTTTTACTGGCTTCAAATTAGAAAAGGATTCGATCCTCGCACTTCGACGGCAACGCCAAAGAAAGGCAATTCTGACTTAGTAAAAACCACGAAAGAGAAGAAGCGCCAAACAAATAGGCTAAGAGTTAGAAACCGTAAACGGTGAAATCAAAGCGAACACTCCGCATATAGTGCCACCGGAAAGAACGTGAGAGGTACAAACTGAAAGGTGTAAATGCGAACGCCAAAACAGATAAACACCAAAACTTATGACCTTTGATGCCAAACCCGTACTAACGCCCAATTAAGGGGTGAACAACGCCTCCACCCAACCTAAAACATTGTGCCATAAACACTAAATTTGAAGTAGAAGCAAAAATGCCGAGCGTTGTGAATCCCTCTTAAATTGCTTGTTATGTTTTACCACAAACACATGATTTAATTGAGAAAGAGCTGCTATTTCTGAAGCAAGCCACAAGGCAAGAACCAACTTGGCCACCAAAGGCAACCAACCAGAGACGAGTAATTCCACTTCCCCGCCCAATGAGGCAACCCGACCAAATAACAACAAGCGCCCTATCTTTCCAGTTAAAGCGCAAAACAATGCTGAATTGCCGAGACAACTGCCAAGCTGAAATGCTAATTGGCTAAGAACCTAAAAGCGCCTTTGAGCCAGCTAAACAAGAAGCCGACCGCCACGACCTGCCAATGAAGCAACCCACGAACATTGGCATGTTTTACGGCCTGAATGATTCAAGAACTTAGGCCGATAATGCGGATTTGCTGAGTCTACTCGGAACAAATTGCCAGAGGGACAAAGAACTAGAGCCTAAGACATTTAAGCCCTTGATTTCCATGTAAACATAACGCCAAATTAAGTAGTGAGCCACGCTGCCACCTACCTAAAGTATTGTGCCGTAAACACTAAATCTGATTCAAACCGAAAATGCCAAGCGTTGCGAATCTGCTTAAATTTATTGTTATGTTCCTAATAAAAACCATACTTCTCTTCGATGTATTCCATTAACTCTCTTAAAGAGGACTCGACCATACCCAAACTTTTCCGCAGGTATTCATATGATATGTCTAGTTGATCCGATGTGATGAAAATTAATTTCTCTTTCGCTGCTATTTTCTTAATTGCACTAGCTTTGCTTGCCTCAAGGGAGCTTAAGTTTCCATTAGCATGAGCAACGCAATTTCTTAGTTTCGTAATTTCTGATAGCGCATTCATAGTCTTTTGATCAAATGCGAAGTCGAAGCCCAAAACATGCTCAATATATTTATTGCACTTTGAAGGCAATGATTTAGCTGTAACATCTCTCAATTTTGGCGTTTTTTCTTCTTTTTTCCTTGTATACTCAAGTAGCTGTGTTACTGAATTCTCAAATAACGTATAGATACTAACCAACATTGGCATGCGAATAATACGCGGGATCTCGTCTTCGGCAATTCGGTAAACATGAGAGTATTCATCGTGCTCAAGACCACTGAAGCTCTTTTCCTCCGATGTAACGTAACTACTGCAAGATGCAGCAACACCAGACTCCATGTGTGTCAGGTATTCTTTAAGTACTATCAGCTCAACTTTAATGTGAATACCTGGATAAGAAACATCCAAGTTTAATATTCCTTGCAATGAAGCCATAAGCCATCTCTCAATTATCCCACGTTATAAATCCAATCTGCCATATCCACTAGCGTCTAATTGTTGGAGGAACATAACGCCCTGTTAAGTAGTGAGGCACGCTATACAAAAGCCTCTGCATTACTCCGTAATCACAAAACTAACCGCAAGCCAAAAATGCCACGCGTGCCGAATCTGCTTAAACAGTTTGTTATGTAGCGTTTTAACATTTCCACCTTTCTTTTACTGCATCAGCAATTACTTGTTCAGCTTCAAGGCCCAGTTTCTCCAACTTTGAACTCAAAGCCCCGATATGAAACCAAGGGCAACTAGGATCGTTACATTCTTTATCTGGATCGCCTTCGTGTTCAAATACTAAATGAAAGCAAAGCCAATGCATTCCTTCAAAAAGGTCATAATAATCAGAATTAACTTCAACTGGCTTATTACAATGTTTACATAGTTTTTCTTTACTCATGATACTTTTGTAATTTCCTATAGCTACATAACGCCGCGTTAAGTGGTGAGCAACGCAGACCACCAGACCTAAACCATTGTGCCGTAAACACTTAAGCTGAAGCAAACCCAAATTGCCGAGCGTTGTGAATCCGTCTTAAACGCTTTGTTATACGCCGTGCGCTAAACGTTATTGTTACTAGAACTATTATATGAGTACATTCGAACTTCGTCCCTCGGGAACCAACCAAGCTTTTCGTAAAACTGCTGGGCGTTTACATTTTCGTTGTACACAAACAAATGAGTTTTTGGAACCCCAACATTCGCTAACGCACTGATAGCTTGGCTGACCAATTCACGTCCTAAATTCTTACCACGAAAATTCGAAGATACGGCTAGGTGTTGCAGATAACCGCGACGACCGTCAGTGCCGACTAGTACCGCGCCGACAATTTCGTTGGCTGACACTGCGACGAAACTTAAATTTGGATTACGAATTAGGTAGTTATTGATGCTTTCTTTAGAGTCTGCATCTCGAAGGCTCATACCCTCAGTTTGTCCCCAAAGCTTGATCACGTCATCATAGTCCGCAATGTCCATTTCACGAATTTTTACCACATATCTCTCCTTGCGTATAACGCCGCATTAAGGTGTGAGCAACGCTTCAACGAAACTAAACCATACCACCGTAAACACGAAACCCAACGATGGAATGAAAAACGCCAAGCGTTGCGAATCACTCTTAAATGCTTTGTTATGCATTTTTTGTGAAGTGCTGTTCTATATCGTACCCAACCACGGTGCCTCTCTGCTCAAACATGTTGATGAACTTTTTAATCTCTTGCTTGCCGTTGGACCCAAAAATCAAACTGTTCAAAGTTGCTCTTATACCAAATTGATTTTTAAGAGTATTAATCGGGTTAGCTTGTGTGACCATTTTAAAAATACCCACGCCAGCTTCCATCGTTACAGGCTTATGAATGGATCCCATTCCTATTTTAGAATTTACATATTCAGATATTGAATCTAACTGTCTACGATAATTAGCAATGTCCTTAACATTGTCTTCAGAAAGTGCATTTTGAAATAACTTTAGCCAATCCCTCAACTGCGAAAAGTCCTCTCTCATTTGGAGAGCGACATGGATAAGCTCGCTAGGTGAGGAAGCTTCCTGAATAACTCTGACTGGGATTGCTGGCATATTTACAAATAGAGAATACAAAGCGTCCGTTCCATAGACTTTTTTAGATACCCTCATCTGCTCGTCATTCAGAAATGAGGTAAGTTGATGCAAAGCATCACCTGCGGGAAGCATAAAACCAGAATTGACAAAAAAACGTTTTCTAAGAGGGTGAGGAGTGTAACTACGCTCGTAAACAAAGCTACGAGCACACATACCTGCACCACCCCACATGGTAGCTGAAAGAAGTGGACTCTGAGCCCTTTTCGTTTCTTTCCAACTCAATACATTCTCTTGATGAGCTAGTTTTAGGGATTCAGTTGAACTCATATGCTCGATTATACGATTACGCGGCTCAACTAACTTATAAGGCTCTTCTAGGAATGGATAACTCCTCACTACTCCTAACTCTTTCGCTGCTAGTATGGGACTATTAGCCTCAACCCAAGCATGTTCAAATTTCTCTTCAACTAAGATCTCATCCCTTAAAACCAAATCCGTTAAGAAATCAAATAGAGCCTCTGTCTGAATTGAAGGGTAACTAACATCTTTAAAATGGTGCTCACCATTTTCTACTGTTATTTCGTGTGCCGAGGTATTTTCCATGCCATAAACAAATAAGCTGGATATATCTTGAAGAGACCAATTGTCTGAAATTATACCTTGTGCCATTTTACCTCCGTAACGACAAACTAAGAAAATGCATAACGCCCTGTTAAGGTGTGAGCAACGCAATACCAAAGCCACCGCATACCACCTTAAACACTTAAACCAACGCATAGTAAAAATGCCACGCGTTGCGAATCACTCTTAAACAGTTTGTTAGCTTTACGCAAAGTCCAGCGAATAAGTAAATATGCCACATGATCTACACTTGAACTTGTAGATTGCTGGGTTTCCACCTTTTTCATAGTAAGTGACTATTTGATGCCACTCATTAATACCTATTAGCTGATCGTTTAGTAAAACCTCTAATTCAGCGTCTTTTACCTGTAATAGATCAAACTTCTCTGCATCTCCATGAAATTCACAAGCATCGCCACAGTGCGATAGCCACACTTCTTGCTGCCATGAAATATAGCTTGGAGTTCTCTCGCAAACTTCCTTCACCACAGACTTATCAAGTCTAGCTTTCATCAATGGATGTGGATCAGCAAACTCTCCGTCGAATTTCTTCGCCGCCGAGCCATCAGAAATACACCAGGGACAAATAGTTTCTATGTCATGCTCAGAGTAAATAGTAGAAGTTGCCCTGTAGCCACGACTGACACCACAACATTCACAATTTGCATCTGTAACTTCTAAAGCACCCGTTTTAATGGGATCTGGATGATACTTAAATGTTGGTAATTCCATTGTACCTCCGGGTAAAGCTAACGCCCAATTAACGTGTGAGCAGCGCATACACTGAACTTAAACACTGCGCCGTAAACACTAAACTCAACGCGAAGTGAGAGCACCAAGCGTTGCGAATCACTGTTGAATTGTTTGTTATGTTTTACCACAAACACATGATTTACTTGAGAAAGAACTGCTATTTCTAACTAGTTTTCTGAAGCGAACCACAAGGCTGAAACCAACTTGACCGACAAAGGCGACCAACCTAAAAAGTGTAATTCCACTTCCCTGCCCAATGAGGCAACCAGTCTAAGAAACAACAAGCGCTCTATCTTTCCAACCAAAGCGCAAAACAATGTTGAATTGCCGAGGCAACTGCCAAGCCGAAATGCTAATTGGTTAAGAACCTAAAAGCGACTTAAAGCCAGTTAGACAAGAAGCCGACCGCCACGACCTGACAATGAAGCAACCCACGAACATTGGCATGTTTTACGGGCTGAGAGGCTCAAGAACTTAGATCGACAATACGGATTTGCTGAGTCTACTCGAAACGAATTGCTATAGGGACAAAGAACTAGAGCCAGAGACCTTTAAGCCTTTGAAATACAAGTAAACATAACGCCGCATTAAGGTGTGAGCAGCGCTTGGCTATACTTGAGCGAAGCGAAACTGCCAAGCGTTGCGAATCACTCTTAAATGCTTTGTTATGTACGTACTATAAATTCGTGATGAGCTGTTTTAGCTTTGCGACTTCTCTACCGTGTTCTGTAAGTTCACGACCACCCTCGCAGTTATGGCACTTCTCTCTGCTCTCTTTAGTTAGAAAAAGCTCATATGTATCTTTGGCTTCTTCATTTCCTAAACCGATATCCAAACATGTTTGCTCAAACTCAGCAAAAGACGGCTTACCAGCTTCTTCCCAAGATCTCCTCACGTCAGAGTATTTGCTATCAATATCATCTGCCCAATCACCGTACTTGCCAATAAAACGAGCTCGAGCAAAACTAATAGTAGAACCACTTCCCGTACAAACTGAACAAACTTTGGTACGTTCTTGTGATTCAATCTCTTCAATTAACATATTGATAAAACTCAAATTTACCTCCTAGTACATAACGCCGCATTAAGGTGCGAACAACGCTAAACACCTAACCCAAACCATTGCACCTTAAACACTAAACCCAAGTTTAAACTGAGATCGCCAAGCGTTGTGAGTCACTCTTAAATGCTTTGTTAGGCGGTTCACGCAATTTGTTGAAATTGAATTTAGAAAACCAACTTTTGGAAAAGTAGAAATCAACGTAACCCACTGAATTTGATTAAAACCCAAATGCTAAAGCGGCTTAGTTTCTGAAACCCACTGCAACCAAAGCAGCAAAGAAATTGGCTTTTCAGCACGTAAAAATGGAATTTGGAAAAACTAATTTTCAGAGCGAAATCCCGGCTAGTAACCAGCTTCGAAAGCAGAATAATTTGAAACGATTTGAGCCAAAGAAAATTACAGCCAGCCGACCCGAAAAACCAATGAGGCAACCCGCAAACCTTGACATGTTTTACGGGTTGAGTGATTCAAGAATTTGGGAAGACAAAGCCAGATTGCCGAGAAACTGCCTCAAATTGCCAAAGAGAAAGAATAGATTAAATCCAAGAATTTCTTTACTACGCCTAACGCCCTGTTAAGGTGTGAGCAACGCAATACCAAAGCCGCCGCATACCACCTTAAACACTAAACGCAACGCATAGTGAAAATGCCACGCGTTGCGAATCACTCTTAAACAGTTTGTTATGTTACATCCACACACTGATCTGAGGTAATAATAGAGATGAGCCATTTTTGATACTATCGTGATCGTACCCACAACCTTCAGCAAAGTCAGACCACATGTTTGTGGCATGCTCCAGGTACTCATTGTCCTTTTCTACTGCATGTTGAAGCCTTTGCATGGCTTTTTGATAAGTCTGAAGTGCTTGAACATCATTTCCGATAAGAAAGTCATAACTTGCATATTGAAGTAAATACCCTGCACTCAAAATACAATTATCTGCAGAATAATCTTGAACAAGTACTTTTTCGAGTAACTCAGCGGCAATATCACCATTCTCACCATGATATGTAATTACCTCAGCATATTTTATAGTATAAGCGGAATTATTTGGCTCCAGTGCGAGCGCTTTTTCTAGAAGAGACTCAGCCTCATCGTCATCTATGTCTAGGTCAAAGTAGATGCAAGCTTTATGATAATAAGCGTTAGCAAAATTCGGTTGCAACTCGATTACTTTATCAAAGTCCTCAATCGCTTGAGAGTAGTCCCCATGGTAATCAGATTCACGACATTCGATAGATTTAATATGCTCTCCGCCGTAAAGAATTCCTCTCTCGTAATAATGCTTGTAATTATTTGGCTCTGTAAATATCAGAAATGACAACTCTTGAATTTCTTTTCTAACCTGTAACTCTTTCTGGTCCATAATATTCTCTTTCCTAAGCCAGTAACATAACGCCCTGTTAAGGGGTGAGCAACGCAATACAACAGCCGCCGCAAACCACTTTAATCACTAAATTCAACGCATAGTAAAAATGCCACGCGTTGCGAATCCCTCTTGAACAGTTTGTTATGTGCGTGCTAATTGAGGTACTTTTGCCAATGTTGCTGCCCTTTCAAAACTACTCTGTAATCTTCGTAGCCTAATGAGTTATAGAGCTTTTTAGCTGCAACATTATCATCACCGACCTCTAATGTAATTTTGAGGTAATCATTATCACGACAATACCGTTCGATACCATTCAGTTGCGCCTTGCCCACACCTTTACCACGAAAGTTGCCCGACACCATAAAGTCATGGATATTCATCACTCTTTGCGCACGATAAGTTGAGAACGATTCAAAGCAAACCACAAAACCGGCAGGCTTATCATCGACAACACTGATAAATCCGTGGAAATAAGGCAACGCAAATAACTGCGCAATTACTGAGAGATCTAGCTCAACTGTAAATCCAGATAGGTACTCTCTAAACAAAGCCTCGAATATACCTTTGTCTTCAAGGCTTTCTGTTTCGATACGCCTGATTGTGATTTCCATATTCATTTCCACCAAAGCACATAACGCCTTGCTAAGGTGTGAGCAACGCAATACCTTAGCCTCCGCATAATACCTTAAACATATAAACCGACGCATAGTAAAAATGCCACGCGTTGCGAATCACTCTTAAGCAACTTGTTATACCGCTTTGTTGAGGCTAGAATGACCAACATAAAGACCACTTAAGAGACCGATTATATGACCACTAGAATTTTAGCCGATGTTGCTGCAAGCATTACCGAGTTGAAAGCTAACCCAATGAAAGTTGCAACTAGTGCTTATGGCGAACCTGTTGCTGTATTAAACCGAAATGAGCCAGCATTTTATTGCGTACCTGCCGAAGCGTACGAAATGATGATGGACAGACTCGAAGATCTTGAACTACTAGCTATCGCTAAAGAGCGTGAATCTGAAGAGAGCATTTCGGTAAATATTGATGACCTATAAACTCGACTTTAAAAAGAGCGCACTCAAAGAGTGGAAAAAGCTTGGCTCTACTCTGCAACAACAATTTAAGAAAAAGCTAATCGAGCGCTTAGATAACCCACATGTTCCAGCTTCAAAACTTTCTGGAACTGACAACATGTATAAAATTAAGTTGCGTCAATCGGGCTACCGTCTCGTCTACAAAGTTGAAGACGATGTCATCATTGTAACCGTCTTAGCAGTCGGAAAACGAGAACGTAGCGATGTTTACCGTAAAGCCATGAAAAGGTTAGATGATTGATTGCGGTATAACGCCTTGTTAAGGTGTGAGGCACGCAATACCGAAGCTTCCGCATACCACCTTAACCACTAAACCCAACGCATAGTAAAAATGCCACGCGTGCCGAATCACTCTTGAACAATTTGTTAGCATACTTTTTCAACGCTCATAGATCTTTAAGTGATTCTCTAAGTTTATCCATAGTTTGAATCCCAAGTTCACTACTAATCCAACCATACTGGTCGCCATGGAACCGAGGGAAAATATGCAAATGGTAATGGTCGAGCTCGTTGAAATGAGGTGCCTCTCCGTTGTTTTGCATAAAGCCGATACCATCGGGATTGAACTTAGCTTCTATACGCTTATATAAATCTCTTGCGACGTCGGTGATCTCTAAAAACACAGACTCGGGCAAGTCGATGAAAGTGCGGTATTGAGTCTTGGGACAAATTAAAATATGTCCAAAGTTGATTGGGTCATGGTCTGCAAAAGCTATAACTTGGTCAGATTCGTACACGATGACCGAGTCAATTTCACGATTAACAATTTGTTCGACTATCGTAGTCATCTAAACTCCTATCAAAGTATGCTAACGCCCTGTTAAGGTGTGAGCAACGCAACACCGATGCCACCGCAGACCACCTTAAACACCAAACGCAACGCATAGTGAAAATGCCACGCGTTGCGAATCACTCTTAAACAGATTGTTATGTACCGCCTCAAAACAAGGCACTTTCAATTTGGGACCACTGCTCCATAAAAGGGATAAAGTCCCTTTGAGGTATGAACTTCTGTGCCGCTGTATTATTTTTTAAAAATACTTCCTCCAAAGCCCACACATGGTGGTCGGCGTAAACAGCCCAGGCCTTTGCTCCATCGTTAAGCTCTAATCGGGATAGAGGCTTGACAGACAGATAGCCTTTTAATAAAGCTAATGACCTATGAAGCTCCAAATCGAACACATACATGCATGCTCTCGCCAACTCATAACCAGGAGGCATGTTTTGCACTAAATCCCAGTCGATCACATCACTTACTGTGCAATTAGAATCAAAAAAAACATTGAAATGATGAAAGTCGCCGTGGATTAATTGCCTGCTTGTTAACGGGGTATATGAGTGCGTAGCTTCTGAGCTAGCTAGATAATCACGCTGTTGTTTTACTCTTCGTAGCACCGAGTTATTCATATCAAATTCACTATTTGTTTCAATAGCAGCGACTATTTTTTGTAGTCTATCGACCCAAGCACTTTTATCCCAAGAAAGCTCAATTGTTGGAAAGTCGTTTCCAACCTCGGAAGCGAGTTGAACATGCAGGTCAGCAAGGGCTTTTCCCAACTGAAAAGCATGAAACTCAGACAGAGCACTTTTTTCGATTAACGTTCCTTTTGCTTCAGGAAATAGAGCATAAAACTCATCACCTATTTTACAAAAGGAGTGGTGATCGCGCGTCAAAACAGGGGCAATTATAGTATTTAAATTTTGCGATAACTTTCTCAGCAGCTCATGTTCTAACTTGATCTTAGCAACATTGCGAACACTATATTTTCTAAGATAATAAGTCTCTGAGGATTGGATACGAAAAACATGATTCGTCGCACCAGCTGATTGACGTTTTATACTAGCGCCAGCACCAATCTGACTCCAGTTTTCACCAACCTTACGAACAAAATCACTCATAATTCCAGTTACTCCTTAGGTACATAACGCCCTGTTAAGGGGTGAGCAACGCAATACCGACGCTGCCGCATACCACCTTAAACACTAAAACCAACGCATAGTAAAAATGCCACGCGTTGTGAATCACTCTTAAACAGTTTGTTATATCTATTGCCCAACACGCTTCTGCCAATCCAACCCTAGTACAGGCTGTTTCTTAAGACTTTGGCAAAAACCGTCAAGACCAGGATATATATTGGCTGTTGTAATATTCATACGGTGCAGCAAGCGAATGCCTGAATAACGCAGGCGAGCGGGTATTTTAAACTTAACTAAGTCTCCATCTTTACATTTGTAACCTGCCAATGACTCCTCATGTGTGTATTCCAAGTTATTTACAGCGACAAATAGTCCTTGTTGAGAAAGCAGTCGTTGGTTAGAAAAGCATGGCTCAAACGCATACAAACAAGCATCGTCATTATATTCTTCACCATCCATTACCCTAGAATGAACAATTGCTTTTTTCTGACCAAAATACTCTTCGTCTTCCTTGGCTAAAGCATCATGGTTTACACAATATAGCGCTGCATCACCATCGCCAGATTCCAGTGCAAAATACAAAGCAATATACGGAGAGAAAGAAAAATCTAACAGTCTTGTCGGTGCGCCATGATGCTGCATAACTGACAACCAACTAAGCTCGTCATCATTGGGAGGTAAGTGTTGTAAATAAAGGTGTGCATGCGATTTAAAACGCTCGATCATAACCTTTTCATGATTGCGCTTATTGATTGACATGCTGGAGCGTGAAGGTCTACCGTTATTACGTATTTTATCCGCTTCAATAAATGCCCTAGACAATGAACTCTCCAACTCCCAATCAAAGCAAGATTGTCCGCGAAATATCCATTTACGATAATGCTTTCGAGTTAAATGACGCTCAAAGTCGACCCAACTTGTAATCGTGATTGTTTCCATATTTCTCCAAAGATATAACGCCCTGTTAAGGTGTGAGCAACGCAATACCGATGCTTCCGCATACCACCTTAAACACTAAAACCACGGCATAGCAAAAATGCCAGGCGTTGCGAATCACTCTTAAACAGATTGTTATGCTTCACTTAGCCAGTGATAATACTCTTCCTCTTGCATCGCTTCATACTCACGCCGCTCTTGAATATCTTGCGCGATTCGTTGGGCACACTCCGAACAAGCATTTGTCTTGTCATAACCATACGCATTGTATACATATGCGCGCCCTTCACAGTAGTCGACATCAAAATATTGGTCGATAGATTCCAGTTCATTTTCGAAGAACAATTCATCACAGTGCGGACAATCTGTGACAGTTTCGGAATAAGTGCATACATAACATGTATCAATGCCATCGAGCACAACAAAAGTATCAGACAAACAGTTAGGACAAGCCCAAACGAGATGTTCTTCTACCCCTTCGTCCTCAATACGTTGAATGGCATTATAGACTAGCATTTCTTTTGTTTTTTCAATAACTATTAGATTTTCAATAGCATCAGAAGATAGGATTTCTTCAACTTGAATATCAAAGTGTCGACGCTGGACAGTGGCAATTAACGAGAAAACTTTGAAGAACTGCGCCTGTGCATAATCCACAGACAACTCAAATTCTGAGTGTGTAATATTATTTCTGAGCTTGATTGCGGAAGTCATTCCCTGTTTTTCTTTATCGGTAAATTGAACGTTCCCGATATCAGGGTTTGATAGACGCTCTATCGCTTTTGTCACACTTACCGTGTTTTTGGGGCTATCTATATTTTCATAAATAAACAGTGGATGGATATTCTTAAGAACTAATTTAAGACTTAGCTCCAGTGATTGGACTAAGTTTAAAATTGCAAACTGCCAATGACGTACATCATCCTCCGCACCAATGGCTTTATCGACAGCCTCAACTAGAAAAGATTGACTATTCTCTAGCAAGCTTAATTTTACTGATTTATTGACTGTCAAAACAGTATTCCTCCGCTCTATTGAAGCATAACGCCGCGTTAAGTGGTGAGCAACGCTACCACCAGACATAAACCATTGTGCCGTAAACACTAAAGCTGAATCAAACCGAAAATGCCAAGCGTTGGGAATCCGTCTTAAACGCTTTGTTATGGTTTATTTTTCAAGTGCTCCAGTATCTTATCCGTACTTTGTGATATTGAGTCTAATACAGGATTAATTGAGACCTTCGGCTCATCAGAGTTAGCTTGATTTAAATAAAGTTCAATAATCTTAGTCGTTGCTTCTTCACTAGACTCTTTGGCGACTAAAAGCCCTTGATACTTGTAAAGCAAAAGTAATTCTCTTTCAAAAAATGCTGTACGACTAGAGTGGTATTTTAACATTCCCAGTGAAGCCATAATTGCCAACAAAAGCCCTGATACAGCCCAATATCCAAAGTAATTTTCATTAATCAATTTAACGAAATCAGGCATTTTAGGTTTGTCAGCTACTAAGTAACCTACTCGCTCAGTCAGTTGGACAAAGGCACTTGCCACAGTCTGCAATTGGAGATTGGTATAAGTAGCAAAAATAAAGATGACGACTAATATCCCAATAGCTAACCCCCACACCCAGCGTAAAAAGCCTCTCGTCTTCTTCTGGTGGTACTCAAGCTGCTTGGCTGTGAAATCTATAGAATTGTCTAACATATTTGTACGCTTCCTTATGAACCATAACGCCTTGTTAAGGGGTGAGCAACGCAATACTGAAGCTCCCGCACATCACCTTAATCACTAAAACCAACGCATAGTAAAAATGCCACGCGTTGCGAATCCCTCTTGAACAATTTGTTATGTGGTTTTCCCACGTAGTCCTATTAAGTTTCCAAATGGGTCCTCAACTTGGCACATTGAAAGCCCATCTTCAATTTCCATTGGCCCACGATAAAGACACGCACCTAGTTCTTCAAAATGAGCCAGAGCAACACATAAATTATCTACTGACCAGTAAATAACTGTACCACTTTTACCAGCACCAACTTTTTTGTCTGCTTGGACTATTTCTAGTGAGAAGCCATTTAGATCAAGCACCGTGAAATCAAAGTCAGGATGGTAAAACGGAACGGCTTCTGGAAAAGCTTTCTTGTACCATTCAAGTCCTTTCACTACATCTGGGACATGAACAAGAACCGCTGATGGATTCATAATTTCTCTCCAACCACATAACGCCCTGTTAAGGTGTGAGCAACGCAATACCGATGCCGCTGCATACCACCTTAACCACTAAAACTAACGCATAGTAAAAATGCCACGCGTTGCGAATCACTCTTAAACAGTTTGTTATAAACACTATTTCATGACACTAACTACTGATATTAATACCGCAATCAAAGCAATTATGGTCGTAGCTTTGAATTGTGCGCTGCCCTCATGAGATGACAGCAAACGCTGTGCCTCACCAAGTGTGGTCAGCGCAATGTTTCGTGTATTGAATGCTACTGAAAGCTTACCGGAGCATTTTTGAATTGAGTTGTAATCATCCGGCATATTTGTATGGGGTTCAATTTCAGAGTCCAATTCAGAAAGCTGTTTACGAAGTTTTCCCAGTTTCACCTCGAAACCATGAAGCTTTTTTGAGCAAAAAATGTGATAAAACTGGGGTTTAAACTCCGATATATCATTGAGCACGGAGAAGCATTCCTTGTTCAATTCCATCGCTTTTTTATTGATTTTATTCATCTTAACTTCCTGTGCTTATAACGCCGCGTTAAGGGGTGAGTGCCGCATAAACCAAGTTTCCGCACACCACTTTCACCACCAAAACTCACCGCATACCAAAAATGCCATGCGGCATGAATCCCACTTAAACGCCTTGTTATGTTTAAGCCTCAAAGGGTTAAGTTTTGCGATACCAAAGCTTAACTCAACTTATCTTTGAAAACCAAAACTAGACGCTAAAAAACTGAATTAACTAATAAATTTGAATTTACTGATATTGAGTTTTAGCGTGGAAAACTGGAGCTCAAACTTTGCGTCATTCGACTCAAAAACGCACTGAACTTAAATGAGGCGACTCTCTGAATTTTTAGCGCCCACGAATTGGAGTCCAGAAAACAGCGACCACTAAACGTAACTTGCCGACAAGACCAAAATTAGAAAGCTGAGAAAGCAAAGAAAAGATGCAACCAACTGATTTTACGTGACTAAACATAACGCCCTGTTAAGGGGTGAGCAACGCAATACCAAAGCCGCCGCAAACTACCTTAAACACTTAAACCAACGCATAGTGAAAATGCCACGCGTTGCGAATCCCTCTTGAACAGTTTGTTAGGTTTATGATTTTACGATGTAAGTGACAATATTCTTTGAATATAAGCTGCTTTAGCCTCAGGATAATCTTGCCTACTGACGCCATTTGCAACTAAGCCCTGTTTGAGGGCATTGTACTCGATTAGCAACTCTCGGTTTTGAATGTGAGCATCTCTAAATTGAATATGTCTTCTTAACTTTGAGTCACCCTTCTTATAAGCATGAACATGGATATAATCGAAACGTTCGTTATCGCTGTAATATGTAAAGAAACAACGACCTTCAACACCCTGCTCTCCTTTGCAAGTAAAGCCTAGAGATTCGAGCGCTAGAATGTTTTGCTTAAGAGTTAAATTGTCATTATACGCGATACCTATATCTATTATCGGTTTTGCAGTTGAGCCTGGGATCGCTGTACTACCTATATGATAAATAGCCACACCGCCCAAATTAGGCGCAATCGCACTAACAATGAGATCATAGGCTTCAGACCATGTATGGACGTAGTCGGTTAACTGGACTGTAAAACGCTCTAGCCCTACACCTAACTCCTCAAGTCGCTTTATCAACTCAGATTTATCCACTTTAACTTCCCATGTTAACTCGTAAACCTAACGCCCTGCTAAGGGGTGAGCAACGCAATACCGATGTCACCGCATACCACCTTAATCACTAAATTCAACGCATAGTAAAAATGCCACGCGTTGCGAATCCCTCTTGAGCAGTTTGTTAGTCGCGAGGCACCGAGCGACAATTTTAAGCCGAAATAAACTTTGCGAACAACAAACTTTATGTGCTTTGATGCATTTAAGTCAGGCGTTGTCTCAAAGCGGTAAGTCAATGAAACCACTTGGAACAAACAACGCCGCAGAAAACGGACTTACAACACCAAAAAGAGCCTTTGGAAAGCCAATCTCACAGTGCGGACTTTCAACAAAGTCACTGAAACCACGTGGAACTTACCACACCAGAGAAAACGTCATTTCAGCGAGTAGATGTGCTTTTGAACCAACAAACTCACCGGGCAGAGTTGCAACCAAAAACAGACTCTCGATTGCCCTGCTCTGTAAGCACCAAAGAACAAAACAACCGCTAGAACAGTTACAAAACTTTGGACTTAAAACAGCTAAAACTAAGTTCTGATGATCGAAGATTAATCGGTGTACCAAGTAAACAGCTGCTAAATATTAAGCTCAGAAACATGATTTTGATTGCTAGCTTTTTCTGGCGACTAACGCCCAATTAAGGTGTGAAGCACGCAACCACGACTCTCAATTTGACCACCGTAAACACCGAACTCAACCCAAACCGAAAATGCCAAGCGTGCTGAATCACTCTTAAATTGTTTGTTAGGTTTGTTGCAAATATGGTGCTATAAAGTCAACCAGAAAGCAGTATAACAATATAAGACCGGCTCCAAATCCCGACAAAACTGTTGGAATAACTGTAAAAACCCAGACCCTAGCGTTAATCAGTGCGCTTTTTTGCTCAATACGCTGTATTTCACTTAGAGACGACATGTCGGGCTTTTGAAGCCGTTTTGAGACTCTGTGCATTTGTACTGAAACACTGATCATTTTATATAGTTCAAATCCTATAAATGTCATCAGTGATATCAGTATAAGTGCGCCTGAGCTTAAAATAGCCCATTGAGGTAAATCACTTTTTAGACTTGACCATAAAGTAAAGAAACCGACATAACCAGCAGCAATAATTACATTGCTGTAAGAGTTAGCTTTTCCGTATACGTGAGCAACTACTTCTTTTGTCGCCGCTATATTTTCGTTTGTCATGATACGAGCTTGCTGCTGACTCATCCGATTAATGTGACCCGCTAAATCATTGTGCCTATCAACACAACGTCGTTCCATGTCGTATATTTCTCTGCTCAATTCACTATCTCCAGAAAACCTAACGCCCTGTTAAGGGGTGAGCAACGCAATACCGAAGTCGCCGCATACCGCCTTAAACACTAAAACCAACGCATGATGAAAATGCCACGCGTTGCGAATCCCTCTTGAACAGTTTGTTATGTGTTGTTGCTGGAACTATGCGCCTTACTCACGGAATATGGCGACAATTTCACTTTTTTTCAGAAACCAACTCACTCTGTTACTTCCCTTTTTAAAAGTGATATTACT
>NZ_JATABF010000056.1:0-30410 GCF_036533715.1 Vibrio sp. M260121
CTTGCATGTGTTAGGCCTGCCGCCAGCGTTCAATCTGAGCCATGATCAAACTCTTCAATTTAAGATTTTGTTCGGCTCAATGAATACTGAACATTACATAAGTAATGTTTGAATTGACTGTGCCAAGTCCGAAGACTTGATTGGTCACTTCGTTTCATTGAAACCTAATTTGATACCGCTTTCCGTTAAGAAAGAAATACCTAATTGGATTATCATCAACGAGTGCCCACACAGATTGATAGGTTCTTATTTTTAAAGAGCTACTCTTCTTTGTGACTCATACCACTTCGGAAGAGGCGGCCATTCTAGCGAGATAATTTTCTGTGTCAAACACTTTTTGCTATTTATTTTACTTTTTAAAAGTAAAAGCAATTAACTATTTCGTTTTTCTTTCTGACCTTGCCGACTTTGCCTTGAAGCCTTGTGAGCTCTGCCCTGTCGACAAGGAGGCATTATAGAGATCTCGCTCACATTGGCAAGCGTTATTTTGCAAAAATTGCAAAAACAATGGTTAAACGATGAGTTTTCGATCAAACCTTTATTTATCCAACTTTACCCCAAGAAAGCAAACAACTTATCCACAGAGTTATCCTTTTCCACCCTCTTTTTCTTCCTCTATAAATAAAGAAAGCTGCTTTACAGCAGCTTTATTTATTTATTTACCCTGAACACGACTTTCGCCAGAGCTAGCATCTAAATGCCTGAGCCATCCTGCTCACTACCGTCGTCTTCATGTAACCCACACTCACGCTTTAAGCCAAAGAAACGGGTTTCTTCTTCTGACATACCCGGCTCCCACTTTCTACTGGTATGGGTATCTCCTACTGATAAGTAGCCTTGCTCCCAAAGAGGGTGATAACTCAAACCATGCTCTTCTAGGTAGTAGTGCACATCCTTATTAGTCCAGTCGATCACTGGTAAGAATTTAAATACGCCATTTTGAATCGACAAGATTGGTAGACCTGCACGAGATTGACTTTGCTCTCGACGCAAACCTGAAAACCAAGTGCCGACGTTTTGCTCACGTAGAGCTAGTCGCATTGGCTCGACTTTGTTTATCTTGTTGTACTTTTCAATTCCCTCTATACCTTGTTCCCAAAGTTTTCCATAACGTGCTTCTTGCCAATTGGCACTTTCTTTTGCTCGGTACACTTTAAGGTTGAGGCTCAGTTGCGCTTTCAGCTGGTCGATAAATTGATAAGTCTCTGCAAATAGATAACCGGTGTCCGTTAGGATTATTGGAATGTCCGGCTTTTGTTGTGTCACGAGATGGAGCATCACTGCGGCTTGGATACCGAAACTGGAAGAGACTGCGAACTCCCCTTCCAAGTTCTCCAATGCCCACTTTACTCTCTCTTGTGCCGAAAGCTGTTCGAGCTCGACATTGATTTGAGCAAGACGGAGGATTTGCTCCGTCTTTGTTAATGTCAGTAACTCTGCTAGCTCCGGTTTGGACGCTACAGAATCAAGCATGGAAGTCCCTCTTTGATACGAACACTTCTTGGATAATGCCAGCTCGAATTGTGAAGTCACCAAATGCTTCGCCTTCTTCACGTTCAGCAGCCCAACGAGCCACCAGCTGATCAATCTCTTCTAAGATTTGCTTATCCGTAATGTTCTCTTTATACATCTTCGGTACTCGAGTACCACCGCGGTTACCACCTAGGTGTAAGTTGTATCGACCTGGTGCTTTACCAACTAAGCCGATTTCTGCCAGCATTGCTCGACCACAACCATTTGGACATCCTGTTACTCGCAGAATGATATTGTCTTCTTCAGGGATACCATGCTTTTCTAGAATACCTTCTACGTCGGTTACGAACTGAGGAAGGAAGCGTTCTGCTTCTGCCATTGCTAATGGACATGTTGGGAACGCCACACACGCCATCGAGTTCTTACGCTGTTCACTTACGCCTTCATCCATCAAACCATGTTCACGAGCAATCTTCTCGATCTTCGCTTTTTGGCTTTTTGGTACACCAGCAACAATCAGGTTCTGGTTTGCTGTCATACGGAAATCGCCTTTATGGATTTTGGCAATTTCAGCAACACCCGTCTTAAGTGGTTTACCTGGGAAATCTAATAGACGGCCGTTTTCGATGAAGAGTGCTAAGTGATACTTACCATCGATACCTTCAACCCAACCGATACGGTCACCACGTTCCGTGAATTCGTAAGGGCGACTTTGCTCAAATTTAACACCAGCACGTTTTTCTACTTCCGCTTTAAACACATCACTACCGACGCGATCTAATGTGTATTTGGTTTTTGCATTCTTACGGTTAGAACGGTTACCCCAATCGCGTTGAGTTGTTACTACAGCAGCGGCAACATCAAGTGTTTTCTCCAATGGAATAAAACCAAAGTCATCCGCTCTACGTGGATAAGTCGATGTATCGCCATGCGTCATCGCTAGACCACCACCAACAAGCACATTAAAACCAACCAGCTTGCCGTTATCTGCAATCGCTACGAAGTTAAGATCGTTAGCGTGTACGTCTACGTCATTTTGCGGTGGAATAACCACTGTGGTTTTAAACTTACGTGGTAGATAGTTCTTACCCAGAATCGGTTCGTCTTCTTCCGTGCTTTCTACTTTTTCACCGTCTAACCAAATCTCTGCATAAGCACGTGTCTTCGGTAGTAGATGCTCGCTGATCTTCTTCGCCCATTCGTAAGCTTCTTGGTGTAGCTCCGACTCCACTGGGTTAGTGGTACACAACACGTTACGGTTAACGTCACCCGCAGTTGCAATCGAGTCAATACCAATGCTGTTTAACGTTTGGTGCATCAACTTGATATTTGGTTTTAGCACGCCATGGAACTGGAACGTTTGACGAGTAGTAAGACGAATACTTCCATATAAAGAGTGCTCGGTTGCAAACTTGTCGATCGCTAGCCATTGCTTTGGTGTAATGATGCCACCCGGCATACGTGCACGAAGCATGACGTTATGTAGCGGCTCCAACTTTTGTTTAGCACGCTCGTTACGGATATCGCGGTCATCTTGCTGGTACATTCCGTGAAAACGAATCAATTGGAAGTTGTCTTCAGTAAAGCCACCAGTAATGCGGTCTTGCAGATCTTGTTCAATCGTTCCACGCAGTAAATTACTTTCTCTTTTAAGGCGCTCGTTATCCGAGAGTGGACCAAGCACCTCACCTAATACTTCTTGGCTGTTTGATTGTTGATTCGCGCTCATTAGTACACATCCCTTTGGTAACGTTTCGCTTTACGTAGATCGTTGATAAATGCTTCGGCTTCTTCACGAGATAGCTTGCCTTGTTGCTCGGCTACAAATACCAGCGCATCGTGAACATCTTTTGCCATACGAGTGGCATCACCACATACATAGATGTAGGCACCATCTTGAATCCATTGCCAAACTTGTTCAGCGTTTTCTAGGATGCGATGTTGAACATAAACCTTCTCTGCTTGGTCACGGCTAAACGCAACATCAAGGCGAGTCAGCAAACCTGACTTGAGGTACTTCTGCCATTCCACTTGGTAAAGGAAATCTTGAGTAAAGGTACGGTCACCAAAGAACAACCAGTTCTTGCCTTCCGCGTCACGGTTATCACGCTCCTGAATAAAGCTGCGGAAAGGCGCAATACCGGTACCAGGACCAACCATGATGATTGGAGTGTTGTCATCTTGTGGCAGTTTGAAGTTATTGTTGTGCTCAACAAACACCTTCACTTCACCGCCTTCTTCTAGACGTTGAGAGAGGAAACTTGATGCTCCGCCATAGCGCTTTTCATCACCTTTGTCGTATTCAACCAAGCCTACGGTTAGATGAACTTCTTCATCGACTTCCGTTTGACTCGAAGCGATAGAATATAGACGAGGTGTCAATCGACGAAGCAAACCAACCAATTCTTCTGCACTTAGCTTGGTCTTCTTCTCTGCAAGTACATCCACAACTTGCGTATTTGCAGCGTACTCACGAAGCTTGTCTTTATCTTCCACTAGCTTTTGTAGTTTCTTACTACCAGATAACTCTGCGAATTTAGTGACAAACTGAGGGTTTGATGCGGTGATTTCGTACTTGCTAACCAATGCACTGTGAATAGAAAGGCTTTCGCCATCCACTTCAACACTTTCTACACCAGAGAGACCAGCCTTAGCTAAGATAGCGTTGGCTAATTCTGAACTATTGTCGAACCAAACACCTAGCGCATCACCTGGCTGATAGGTCAAACCCGACTCTTCAAGATCAATCTCTACATGGCGAACGTCTTTACCTGAATCACGGCCCGTGATTTTCTGGCTAGTCAGTAATGTTGCGGTATATGGGTTTTGCTTGTTATAAGCAGAATGTCCTGGAGCGGCTTGACCAACAGGTAGTTGAACGACTTCTGCTTCATTACCTGAAGAAAGGGCTTCTTTTACTTGTTCAAGCGCTTGCTTACGCCATTCAGCAGCCGGCGCTTCATAATCCACATCACAATCAATGCGATCGATGAAGGCTGTTGCGCCTAACTTAGACAAGTAACTATCAAAGTCTTTGCCCGTTTGGCAGAAGAACTCGTAACTAGAATCACCCAGCGCAATCACCGCGTATTGCAGGTTTGGTAACTTTGGTGCTTTCTTAGATTGAAGGAACTCATGCAGTTCAATGGCATTATCTGGTGCTTCGCCTTCACCATTGGTCGACGCCACGATGATCACGTGAGTCTCTTTTGCTAAGTTCTTGCCTTTGTAATCGCTGGCATCAAACAGCTCTACAGCAATACCTTCAGCTTTAGCTTCTTGCTCTAGTGCTTCAGCAACGCCTTTCGCGTTACCGGTTTGAGAAGCAAAAATGATGCTCAGTTTGCCTGCTGGCTTTGCAGCTACTGCAGCAGCCGCTTGTGCGATTGGTGTTGCAGCCGCCGCGCTTGGTTGGTTTTGAGCGAGTCCCCAGAAGTAACCGCTGACCCATGCAAGTTGCTGTGAAGACAACTCTGAGACAGTTTGCTGGAGTGAGTTAAATTGCTGGTCATTTAGTGGGCTTGCGATTGGTGGATTACCACCCTGCCCATTATTATCTTCCGACACTTTCTTGTGAGAATATTCATTCTGTTGAAAAGACATTGTCACGACATCCCTATTCATTGCGTGACGATAGATTAACCACTCTCTCTAATAACAAGAAAGAATAGAAGAGAATGTTTTATAACTTTTTGGAAGTAAGAACGCTGGACCTAGTGCTCAGCGATCCTCAATACGAACTTGTTGAAAGCCAACCGCCAACGCCGATTTTGATGCCGTATCGAGGTCATCATACAGGCACTCTTCCCCATGACTGTCTGTGAGACAAACAAACCCTCCACGGGCATGGCGAAACTCAACAACCCACCCTCCCTCTTGAATTGAAGGCTCGATGATGGCTTCTACTAGCTGGTTGTCACGAAATAGATGTCGTAATTCATTTATTGTCATCGCAATCCCTGCTCCAACTTTTCTACATTGCTCTCAATAAGCATGGTCGAAGACTGAAACTTGGGCGAGAAATTCGATTTAATATAATGAAGTGATATAAAAAAACGCCGCTTATAAGGCGACGTTTTAAAGGAATGAATGCAGCGTGCTTAGAAAGAAAACTGAGCACCAACAAAGAAGCCGTCTGCAAAAATGAACTCTTTACCTAGGTTCGACAAGAATTCTTCAGACTCTAAATCAATCACACGGTAGCCACCACGGAATGTTAACTCAGACTCTTGGAAAGGAATTCGGTACTGAACACCAGCCATTAGGTCGGTACTCTTAATGCCTTTGTTATCGCCGAAGTTCATTTCACCAATCACATCAAAGTTTGTGTTTGGCACTGTGATTTCTGCATAGCCGTACCAAGCCCAAATCAGCTCATCAAAGTCTTCAGTGCGAGCATTAGTGCCTGCGTCTACGTATTTTGTATCGCTCAAATTACTAAAGGTCAGACCCGCATCAAAATGCATCAAGTCGTGTTCAAGAATTTGGTAGTAAAGAGTGAGATCAAGTTTGTCGAAACCCATGTAATCCGCATCGACACTTGAGTAACGAAGGCGCGCATTGGGAACGTACTTTACGTCATGCTCTATCGCAGCATAATAAGACCCCGTTGTGTCGCTATCTCTTCTTACTTCATTCACTTTGGTATCCGCTACCCAAACTTCCGCACCGACCTTGGTAGTGAAAGAAGACTCTTGCTCTGCAAAACAAGGGTTAGACGCTGCCAACGATAGTGTCGCTAAAGCGATGGTCGCTTTATATGTCATGTAATTTTTACTCCGAGATAGCTGATTTCAACATTAAGGGGCATGTGAGAAATACTAACATACTCTCACAGCCCGCCATCAACTAAATCTCTACAATCCGTTACTTATAACGAGGCTGAGCGACGAAGTTTTTAAAAAACCATATACCTAATGCAATGACTATCAACCAAGGCAATAGTTTTAATACTGCGCCCACCATACCCAACAAGAACATCACAACCAATGCGATACCTGTCGCGGCAAATACGGTCACCATGGTAATACCGGTTACCAACAGGGTTGCTGTGAAAACTAAAATAAAGATCAGCTCCAACATAATCACTTCTCCTTTGTTTTAGTTTTACTAGAGCAGGTTCCATACCAACTTACAAAAAATAGCATAAGCTAATGATATTTAGACAAAAAATAAAGCCAGAGGCATTTCCACACTCTGGCTTTATCATTTGTCAGTTGGTCATTTTCACCAACCACTGGTGAAATTTACACATTCAATTCTTTTGGGATCTTCGCTAGTGCGTCTTGCAGCACTTCTAGGCCAGAACCCGGTTTGTGCGCGTTTTCACTGATGTGACGACGCCATTGACGAGCACCCGGCATGCTTTGGAACAGACCCAGCATGTGGCGTGTGATGTGACCTAGGTAAGCCCCTTTTGCCAATTGCGCTTCAATGTACGGGTACATCTCTTCAACAATTTCGCTGCGCTTTTTCACTGGCGTGTTTGAACCAAATAGTTCTTGGTCAACAGATGCCAACAAATAAGGGCTTTGGTACGCTTCTCGACCGATCATCACACCATCTAGGTATTGTAGATGCTCTTTCGCTTCTTCTAATGATTTCACACCACCGTTAAGCGCAATCGTTAAGTGTGAGAAATCTTTCTTCAGTTGGTAAGCGCGTGGGTAATCCAATGGTGGGATCTCACGGTTCTCTTTAGGGCTTAGACCACTTAACCATGCTTTACGTGCGTGGATAGTGAACTGCTCACAGCCACCCTTCTCAGAAACAATAGATACGAAATCGGTTAGGAACTCATAAGAGTCTTGGTCATCGATACCGATACGTGTTTTCACAGTAACAGGCACGTCTACCACGTCTTTCATCGCCGCTACGCAATCTGCGACCAATTGAGGCTCTGCCATTAAACATGCACCGAAGCGACCATTTTGAACACGATCCGACGGACAACCCACGTTTAGGTTAATCTCATCGTAGCCGCGCTCCTGTGCTAGCTTGGCACACGTTGCCAAATCTGCTGGGTTAGAACCACCAAGCTGAAGGGCTAACGGATGCTCTTCTTCGTTATAAGCCAGGAAATCCCCTTTTCCATGAATGATCGCGCCTGTAGTCACCATTTCGGTGTACAACAGGGTTTCTTTGGTCATTAAGCGATGGAAGTAGCGACAATGACGATCCGTCCAATCCAACATTGGTGCTACAGAGAGCCTGCAAGAATGAGTCATGATATAAACACCCGTTTTTACGTTGCCAAGGTAGAGCGCGAAGGTGCGCTCAAAAAAATTAAGTCGGGTATTGTATACCCACTGTGCAGTGGATGCGAGCCTTCTGAATTCAATCACTGATAAGCACATTTCGGCATTGGTGTCTCGTTCTGTGATATCTGTTGCGCGCTCTAAGGGGCACTGGCTTGCTTTAATTCATGATTTTCGGTCTGATAGTGGGTAAAATGGAGTCTTTCTAAACGAACTTCGTATAGAAATGGTTTATCATAAAGCACGTCCGATAGTTATGGTGAAAGATTTGGCCCCAACAATCCTTGAACAAATTGAACAAATCTGCGCTGAGCGCGGAGTAAGATTGACGCCGCAACGCCGACGCGTTTTTGAGCTTATTTGTTCTAATCGCCGCGCCTCAAGTGCGTATGAGCTATTGGAGCAATTGAAAGAGAGTGAGCCTCAGGCTAAACCACCGACGGTATACCGAGCATTAGATTTTCTTCTAGAACAAGGCTTTATTCATCGAGTGGAATCAAACAACAGCTTTATCACTTGCTGTTCGTTCAACACTCAACAGCACTTTTTCCAACTGCTAATTTGCGATAAATGTGGCGATGTCGTTGAACTTGAAGACGAGACGCTGATATCCTTGTTAGCCAATAACGCCGAGAAACATGGATTCAAACTGACGAATCACGTTATCGAAACCCATGGCGAGTGCCAGGCATGTTCCTCGGAGACGAAATAAGAAAGATAGAAGAACGTTATGCGCGCTGAATTTGTAAACCCGTTTTTGGCTTCTTTAATGAATGTGCTAAAAACCATGGCTTCACTTGAATTGAAGCCACAAAAACCGCGAATCAAGAAAGATGAGATCGCACGAGGTGACGTTTCTGGCCTTATTGGCATGGTTGGCCCACAAACTCGTGGCTCTATGTCGATTACCTTTGACGAAGCGTTAGCACTTGAAATCATGCAGAACATGCTTGGTGAACGTCCAAATGGACTGAACGAAGAAGTGACTGATATGGTGGGCGAAATCACGAATATGGTGACAGGCGGAGCTAAGCGCATTCTAGCGGAAAGTGGGTTTGATTTTGATATGGCAACACCGGTTGTGGTATCAGGTCGAGGTCATACCATTCGCCACAAGTGTGAAGGCTCAATCATCATCATGCCTTTCTCTTCACAGTGGGGAAATGCCTTCA
Source organism: Vibrio sp. M260121 (assembly GCF_036533715.1). Taxonomy (NCBI): domain Bacteria; kingdom Pseudomonadati; phylum Pseudomonadota; class Gammaproteobacteria; order Vibrionales; family Vibrionaceae; genus Vibrio; species Vibrio sp. M260121. The sequence goes on from NZ_JATABF010000056.1 coordinate 8,903, forward strand.
TCGAAATTTGCTTCGAATAATCGAGAAGAAATAGGTTGGTCAGTGCCAACCTATTTTTGTTTCTGCCTCAGGCAATAAAAAAGGTCAGCGTTTGCTGACCTTTTCTTTTTCTATTCAAACATTAAGCTTTGAACGCTTTAAATGCATTGATTAGACCATTTGTCGAGCTGTCATGTGAGTTGATTTCTGACTCATCCGCTAGCTCAGGTAGGATTTGGTTTGCTAGCTGTTTACCTAGCTCAACGCCCCATTGGTCGAAGCTGAAGATGTTCCAGATAACGCCTTGAACAAAGATTTTGTGCTCGTACATTGCGATCAGGTTACCTAGTGTGCGAGGTGTGATTTGCTTAACTAGGATCGAGTTCGTTGGGCGATTACCTTCAAACACTTTGAATGGTACTAGAGACGCCATTTCTTCTTCGCTCTTACCTGCTTTCGCAAATTCTGCTTTCACAGTTTCTGCAGACTTACCAAATGCCAGTGCTTCTGTTTGTGCAAAGAAGTTAGACATCAGTTTTTGGTGGTGGTCGCTTGCTGGGTTGTGGCTGATTGCAGGTGCAATGAAGTCACATGGGATCAGCTTAGTGCCTTGGTGAATCAGCTGGTAAAACGCGTGCTGACCGTTAGTGCCTGGTTCACCCCAAATGATAGGACCAGTTTGGTAAGTCACTGCGTTACCTTCACGGTCTACGTACTTACCGTTAGATTCCATGTTACCTTGCTGGAAGTACGCCGCGAAACGGTGCATGTACTGGTCGTAAGGTAGGATTGCTTCAGACTCAGCGCCGTGGAAGTTGTTGTACCAAATACCGATCAAAGCAAGAATCACAGGGATGTTGCTTTCTAGATCTGTCGATACGAAGTGGTTATCCATCTCGTGAGCACCGTCTAGAAGCTCGATAAAGTTGTCGTAACCTACAGACAATGCAATTGAAAGACCGATTGCTGACCATAGTGAGTAACGACCACCAACCCAATCCCAGAACTCAAACATGTTGTCTGTGTCGATACCAAACTCAGATACCGCAGGAGCGTTAGTAGAAAGCGCTGCGAAGTGCTTAGCAACGTGTGCTTGGTCGCCAGCAGTTTCTAGGAACCAATCACGAGCAGAGTGCGCGTTTGTCATGGTTTCTTGAGTCGTGAACGTCTTAGACGCGATCAAGAATAGTGTTGCCTCTGGATCTACTTTCTTCAGAGTCTCAACGATGTGAGTACCATCAACGTTAGAAACGAAGTGCAGGTTTAGGTGGTTTTTGTATGGTGCTAGAGCTTCTGTCACCATGTAAGGACCAAGGTCAGAACCACCAATACCGATGTTTACGATGTCTGTGATTGCTTTACCTGTGTAACCTTTCCACTCACCGCCAATTACGCGCTCAGTGAATGATTTAATTTTCTCAAGAACTGCGTTTACCGCAGGCATTACGTCTTCGCCGCCAACCATTACTGGCTTGTTAGAACGGTTACGCAGTGCAGTGTGAAGAACAGCGCGATCTTCTGTTTTGTTGATCGCTTCACCACTGAACATCGCTTCAATTGCTGACTTAAGCTCAGTCTCGTTAGCAAGAGCGAAAAGGTGCTTCAGAGTGTCCTCGTTGATTAGGTTTTTTGAGTAATCGACTAGGATGTCTGAGCCGAAGCGTGCTGAGTATTTGTCGAAACGCGCTGCGTCTTGAGCAAATAGCTCTTTCAGATCCATATCTTGTGCAGATTCGAAATGCGCAGTTAGCGCTTTCCAAGCTTGTGTTTGCGTTGGATTGATATTTTTCAACATGGTCTTTATCCCGATGTTACAGTAGGTTCCATTCCTTACAGTCTAGCGAAAACTGCGGAATCCCCGATTTAGCAAATAGAATATAAATAAGATGTTAGGGCGAATTGCCACAAAACAAGTCTTTGTAATTTTTTTTCAGCCATCAATTATGACGGAGTGCCTTTACACTCACATTGAGTTAGGTCACGTTCCCTGTTTCGAATTTAAACAATTCATTTATGATGCTGAGAATCATATCATTTCGTAATGACAGGCTCTAATTGGATTAGGATAGACGCCAAATCAAATTTTTCCAAAGGAACGCATATGTGGGCACAAAAAACACTGCAATTAAAAGCGCGTCAGCGTGGTTTCCATCTGGTCACTGATGAAATTGAACAACAATTACCACAAATCCAATCGCTTTCAGTAGGTTTGTTACATTTGTTTATTCAACATACATCCGCTAGCCTGACCTTAAATGAAAACGCAGACCCAACAGTACGTATGGACATGGAAGCCCACTTTAATAAGTTTGTGCCTGAACGAGCGCCTTACTACCAGCACACTTATGAAGGCGATGATGATATGCCAGCCCATATTAAAGCGTCTTTACTTGGCAGTAGTGTGACGATTCCTATCCAAAACGGTCAGTTAGCTTTAGGTACATGGCAGGGTATTTACTTAGGTGAGCACCGAGATTACGGTGGAAGTCGACGCATCATCGCCACCATCAACGGCGAATAGATCAGATAAAACAAAGGCTAACTCACAAGGTTAGCCTTTGTTTTTATATCGATTTAGAACGGTTGGTTGATCATGACTCGGAAGGTGCCTTCATCTGCACCTTTGGCCATTTCAGCACGAACTACAATCCCTTCAACTTGGAAGCGCACTGCACCACCCACGTTCCACTTCATGTCTTCATGCAGAGTTTTTAAGTCGTAGTCGTCTGCTACTCGCCCTACTTCAACAAACGCGACCCATTGCCACCAAGGCAGATCGTAGTAGTTGATAAGAGGAATATCATCGAGCGGCTGCCAGTCTGGTAATACCCGGTATTCTGCAGAATAGTGAATCGCACTGCGGCCGTGGTAACGACCCGCGGTATAACCACGTAGACGATACAAACCACCTAAGCGAACTTGCTCTTGCTCTGGTGGACGAGCGCACATTAAACCATCGCATTTGTTCCATGTCGGTGTATCCGCCGTGTAGAAATCAAACGCGAGCACTTGCTGATCGAACCAATCACCAAGTGGACCCAACGAGTAGTACTGACTGTTTTGGAATTCCCACTTCAGCCATAAGTCTTCCGACTGCAAACTTTCTGCACCCGTGGTTAAATCAAACGACGTATGAGAACCTCGCGTCGTATTGCGCACGCTGTCGCGGTTATCCCAATCAAATGTCAGGCTAAACCCGGTCGCCTCTTCTTTCTTGTTGTTGTAGATATCCAACTCACGAGAAGAATAGAACGGGGTGAAGATAATTGAGCTGACACCAGAATCGACTGGAGAAGCAAAACTCACATCTCTCACGGGTTGGAACGCGCCAAGCAGTCCGTGTTCACGAACATTACCCCAAGGAAGCAGGTACTTGAACTCCAGTTTGTAGTTCTCTTCGTCGCCATTGGTTACGGTTTTATCTTCCGTTGAAGAGTTATTCGAACCTTGGTCGCCTAAGTAATAAGGGTTGTCATTAAAGCGCGCTTGATACATCTGCGTGCTAAACAAAAGGTTTGGCGACAAAGCGTAGTTAAAAGCAGAAAGGAAACCGACGTAACTGTCTTTCTCAGAATACAAGCCCATACCAAACAGGGCTGCTTGGGGTTGGCCAACACCTTTAGCAACGCCCGCTAAACCGATGGTGCTGCCCATGGTCTCCGTACTGAAATAGAAAGGAACAAACGCTGAATCTTTCTCTTTGGCAATCAACTGCGGAGATAAAAAAAGGCTGGCAGAAAATGCCAGCACTGAGAATAATCTTTTCTTCATGGGTTACTTCGAATATTCCATTTCGACACGAGAAGTCAATTTAGTCACCAACTCATAAGCTATAGTGCCTATGTGGCTTGCTACCTCTTCTACCGGTAAGTCCTTGCCCCATAGAATCGCTTCATCACTCACTTTATCAGTCGCATCTGGCCCTAAATCGACCGTCAACATGTCCATTGAAACACGCCCAGCAATCGGCACTTTACGTCCATTAACCAGAACAGGCGTACCATTTGGTGCTGTACGTGGGTAACCATCACCGTAACCCACCGCAATCACGCCGACTTTGGTATCACGCTCGCTGGTCCACATGCCGCCGTAACCGACACTTTCGCCTTTTTTCACTTCACGTACTGCGATCAAGTGCGACTTCAGTGTCATAACAGGTTTGTAGCCCATATCTTGCGCGGTTTTATCGTTGAATGGAGACACGCCGTACATAATGATACCCGGACGAACCCAATCTAACTGACTTTGTGGCCAAGCAAGCAAGCCTGCTGACGCCGCCAAAGAACGCTCGCCCTGACAGCCAGCGGTAAGCGACATAAACAAGTCGATTTGCTCTGTCGTGATGCTGTTATCCAGTTCATCAGCGCAACCAAAGTGGCTCATGTAACGCAGCGGTTTCGCTACATTTGGACACTCTTTCAGGCGTGTGATGAAGTCATTGTATTGCTCTGGACGTACACCAAGACGATGCATACCACTGTCGATTTTGAGCCAAACCACAACGGGCGTTTCGAGCTCAGCTTGCTCTAATGCCGCCAACTGCTCTTCACAATGGACAACCGTTTGAATGTTATTGGTCACCAATACAGGCAAATCGCCAGGTGAGTAAAAACCTTCTAGTAAAAGAATCGGCTTTACCACGCCACAAGCGCGTAGCTGAAGTGCTTCCTCAATGCGAGCAACGCCAAAGGCATCAGCATGCGTAGCGTGTTTAGCTACATGACGAAGACCATGACCGTAGCCATTTGCCTTCACCACCGCCATCACTTTGCTTTCTGGCGCCTGTTCTTTTACGCGTTGTAAATTGTGCTGCAGTGCGGACAAGTCAATACATGCCATCGCAGCTTTCATGTAGCTCATTGCATTACTCATCATCGATATCAAATGCAGGGCCCGCGTAGTTATCGAAACGCGAGTGTTGACCTTGGAAGGTTAAGCGAACTGAACCGATAGGGCCGTTACGTTGCTTACCAAGAATAATTTCTGCCGTGCCTTTGTATGGGCTATCAGGGTTGTAAACCTCGTCACGGTAAATAAACATGATCAAGTCGGCATCCTGCTCGATAGAGCCCGATTCACGCAAGTCCGAGTTAACTGGGCGCTTATCGGCACGTTGCTCTAGGGAACGGTTTAGCTGTGATAGCGCAACGACTGGCACATTCAACTCTTTCGCCAACGCTTTAAGTGAGCGCGAGATTTCCGCGATTTCCAAGGTACGGTTATCAGAGAGAGCAGGAACACGCATTAGCTGAAGGTAGTCGACCATGATCATCGAAAGACCACCGTGTTCACGCGCCACACGACGAGCACGGGAGCGTACTTCTGTTGGTGTAAGGCCAGAGCTGTCATCGATGTACATGTTTTTCTTCTGCATTAGGATACCCATGGTAGAAGAAATACGTGCCCAATCTTCATCATCCAGTTGACCAGTACGGATCTTAGTTTGGTCAACACGAGATAGGGACGCAAGCATACGCATCATCAACTGTTCGGCAGGCATCTCTAGCGAGAAGATAAGTACCGGTTTGTCTTGGTCCATCGCCGCGTTTTCACACAAGTTCATCGCAAAAGTGGTTTTACCCATCGATGGACGTGCCGCCACGATAACCAAGTCAGAACCTTGTAGACCCGCCGTTTTTTTGTTGAGGTCGTTGAAGCCAGTGTTCACACCCGTCACACCATCTTGAGGTGTTTTGTATAGCATCTCGATACGCTCTAGCGTTTTTTCGAGAATGTTATCGACGTTTTGTGGGCCTTCGTTTTCGCTAGTACGAGATTCTGCAATGGCGAAAACTTTACTCTCCGCCATATCAATTAAGTCTTCTGAGCTTCGACCTTGTGGATCATAACCAGCGTCCGCAATTTCATTTGCCACACCGATCAGGCCGCGCACGATTGCACGCTCCGCTACGATGTCCGCGTAAGCGTTGATGTTCGCTGCACTTGGTGTGTTTTTCGCAAGATCCGCAAGGTACGCAAAGCCACCCACGTCTTCCAATTGCTCGTGACGCTCAAGGTGCTCAGACAAGGTAATCAAGTCGAGAGGCTTACCCTGTTCAAGAATGGTTTTAACGCCTTCGAAAATGAGACGATGAGGACGGCTATAGAAATCACTGCTCACAACACGCTCAGCGACCGTGTCCCAACGTTCATTGTCCAGTAAGAGACCACCAATTACTGATTGCTCGGCTTCTAGCGAGTGAGGAGGCACTTTGATTGCGTCGACCTGACTGTCTGAAGGTTTGCGATTTCTGTTTTCCGCCATGACTTTGCTCGATAACTACTAATGACCCGAGATTATAACCTTAAACTTAGCCAAGATGCTTCCCTGAAGCGACAATTACTTGTTAAGAATTCAATAAGTGAATGGCTCAGAATTCGCTTTTTATGGTGCGAAATCACTCGATTGCGGTAGAATCTCCCCAATTCATGCTGAAACAGACAGTTAATTAAGTTTGATGCGCAAATGAGAATGCCCACCACGCTTCTCCGGCTTAGGTCTAATAAAAATTAACCTATCATTGACCCAATAAAACATCTGTATCAGTATCATGCCCCTCCTTTTTAATTACGTTCGAGGTATTTGTGTCCCGATACTGGTTACTTGGCTTTAGCTTACTTTGCACGGGAGCATCGTACGCTGAAGAATCAGTACAGCCAGAGCAAGAAATTGAAGTGCCCGACCCTCTACAAACTGAGGTCGAGTTCGGCTATCAAGCTCACACAGGTAACACGGACTCTCGTTCCCTGAATGCTCGTCTGAGTGCTGAATACACTTCTGGTCGTCACCGTTCTTACGGCGAATGGAAGTACTACAACCTATATAAAGATGGGGAAGAAGATAAACGCTCTTCTACCTATACTGCGCAAAGCGACTACAAGTTAGGTCCAAAGACTTACTTGTACGGCAGCTTTAAAGGGGTTGATTCACGCTACAGTGCTTACTTTAAAGATTACACATTTTCTGGCGGTTTGGGTTACCAGTTCGCTTATACAGAAAAGTTTACTTTGGAAGCGGAGATCGGCCCAGGTTTTCGTTACCAAGAACCAAACTTAGATGAGATTGATGACGACGACATTGTCTTTCCAGACATCGTTCAGGAAGGGATCTTGCGTGGTAACATCAATACCACTTGGCATGCATTGGACAATTTAAGCCTTTCCGCTGATGTCACCATGGTGAGCGGTAAGAGCAACACGCGAGTTGATAGTGACTTGAGTGTGACCAACGACATTACAGAAGACATTGCGTTAAAACTTACGCATTCACGTCAATACCACGATAAGGTGCCAGAGGGCTTAAGCAAGGCGGATAGTGTGTTTTCCGTCAACCTTTTGTTTGTCTTCTAACTCCTGCTTTTCATATTATTCAGACATAAAAAAAGCACCTCCTAAGAGGTGCTTTTTACTATTTCGCTTGGTACTGAATTACTCAGCAGCAACAACTTGTACGTTCACAGTAGCGAAAACTTCTGAGTGAAGTTGAACGCTGATCTCGAACTCACCAGTGTTACGTAGAGCACCTTCAGGAAGGCGAACTTCGCTCTTAGCAACTTCAACGCCTGCAGCTGTGATAGCGTCAGCGATGTCACGAGTACCGATAGAACCGAATAGTTTACCTTCGTCACCAGCTTTAGAAGCGATAACAACTGCTTCTAGAGCGTTAACTTTCTCAGCACGTGCTTCAGCAGCTGTTAGTTGCTCAGCAACTTTAGCTTCTAGTTCAGCGCGACGAGCTTCGAACATTTCAACGTTGCCTTTAGTTGCCATAACTGCTTTACCTTGAGGGATAAGGAAGTTACGAGCGTAGCCAGACTTAACGTTTACTGTATCGCCAAGACCACCTAGGTTACCGATTTTATCAAGTAGAATAACTTGCATTGTTTAATCCTCTTTCTTAATAAAACGAACCGATTACTGATGCTTGTCAGTGTACGGTAGTAGAGCTAGGTAGCGAGAACGCTTGATAGCGCGAGCTAGTTGACGCTGGTACTTAGCGCTTGTACCAGTGATACGGCTAGGTACGATTTTACCAGCTTCAGTGATGTAGTTTTTAAGAGTTGCTACGTCTTTGTAATCAATCTCTTGTACGCCTTCTGCAGTGAAACGGCAGAATTTACGACGACGGAAGAAACGAGCCATGGGCTATCTCCTGATCTTAAATTTGAGTAATGTTGTCGGCGTGTAACACTAATTTCCCAACGCCATTTCGGCCGGTCTGATAAGCGACAAAACCGCCTACCTTAATGTTACTGCCTTGTACTAAATTCTGAGTTAATGCTTGTGACCCAAGCCCACTAACTACTACCGGCATTCGACAATAAACTTGTCGTGGTAGATTAGCTTCGATAACAGTAGAGCGATGCTCTAGCCAAAATCGACAGTGTTCAATGCCACCAGGGCTTTTACTACGAATGGGCGGCTTGGCAATGGTGCCACTCAGCTCCATTCGATTGGTCATAAGAAATATTACTCAGCAGCTGCTTCTGGCTTAGCTTCAGCACGCTCTTCGCGACGAGGAGCACGCTCTGCACGCTCTTCTTTCTGCTTAAGCATGATAGATTGCTCAGTGATAGCCGCTTTAGTACGCATGATCATGTTACGTAGAACTGCATCGTTGAAACGGAAAGCAGTTTCTAGTTCGTCGATCACTTCTTGGCCAGCTTCAACGTTCATTAGAACGTAGTGAGCTTTGTGAAGCTTGTTGATTGGGTAAGCCAGTTGACGACGGCCCCAGTCTTCTAGACGGTGGATTTTACCGCCAGCTTCAGTGATTGAACCAGTGTAACGCTCGATCATGCCAGCAACTTGCTCGCTTTGATCAGGGTGCACCATGAATACGATTTCGTAATGACGCATTGGTTGCTCCTTACGGATTATTAGCTTCCACGATTGGCTCGGTCGTCCAGAGGAAGCAAGGAACTAAAGAAAAATGACCGAGAATTAAGGAAGACGGATAGTACAGAAAGGAAGCAAAATAGGCAAGTGATTATTTACGTCGCGCTGGCGATATTTTCTTCGCTCTAGCCCCAACTACGACAAAGGCTGCCAACAAAGTGGCAGCCTTTTAAAATTAGGGCCTCAATGCTTATTTTGCTTTTGCTAGCTCGTCACGCATTTGGTCGATCACTTGCTTGTAATCTGGGTGACCGAAAATCGCTGAACCCGCAACAAACATGTCTGCACCCGCTTCTGCGATTTCACGAATATTATCCACTTTCACACCACCATCAATCTCTAGGCGGATGTCACGGCCAGACTCGTCGATCATCTTGCGTACCGCACGCAGTTTATCTAGCGTGTGAGGGATAAATGATTGACCACCAAAACCAGGGTTAACTGACATCAGAAGAATGAGGTCAACTTTGTCCATGATGAATTCAAGGTGCGACAACGGCGTTGCTGGGTTAAGCACCACACCTGCCTTACAGCCGTGCTCTTTGATCAACTGTAGTGTGCGGTCAACGTGCTCTGACGCTTCCACATGGAAGGTAATCATCGATGCGCCAGCTTTGGCGAAATCAGGGATGATGCGGTCTACAGGTTTCACCATTAGGTGAACATCGATAGGAGCGGTAATACCGTAGTCACGAAGCGCTTTACAGATTGGCGCACCAAAAGTCAGGTTTGGTACGTAGTGGTTATCCATCACATCGAAATGCACCACATCCGCACCCGCTGCGAGTACTTTTTCTACGTCTTCACCTAGACGAGCAAAATCAGCCGATAAAATGGATGGAGCAATAAGAAAATCTTTCATACCTGACCTCAATAGTGGCGAGCAAACAACAAACAATGTTGCGCGCAATTCTACCGAAGCCAGTCAGGATATCCACTATTTAGACACAATAGTGTGAGAATTATGAGTCTGATTTATCCGTGTCGGAAGCACGGAAGAGAGCAAGCAGTTCATCGACTTTATTGCGCCCGCTACCATTACGACTGATGGTTCGCTTCACTTTGACCACATTCAATTCCGCACCGTGATATAGACGACGCGTTAATGTGGTGTCATGATTTGAAATCAGAACAGGAATGCCGCGTTCGGTCGCCGCTTTCTCCGCGATGTCAGCCAGTGCCGCTTGGTCATCAAGCGTAAAGCCGTTACCTGCGTAAGAAGTAAAGTTAGCCGTATTCGACAGTGGCGCGTACGGAGGATCACAATAGACCACACTTCCCTTGCGCGCTCGACGGAAAGTCTCTGGGTAGCCTTCACATACGAAGGTCGCCTTCTTAGCTTTTTCAGCAAAGAATTCCAATTCAGCTTCTGGGAAGTAAGGCTTTTTATATGAACCAAACGGTACGTTGAAACCGCCCTTCTTGTTATAACGACACAAGCCATTAAAACCGAAGCGGTTCATATATAAGAACGCCAATGAGCGGTACATCACGTCGTCCGTTTTATTAAACTCAGCGCGAATGCTCAAATAAGCTTCTTTTCGGTTATTCTCTGCAACAAACCAACGCTTCGCTTCGGAGATGTAATCCTCAGGGCGCTCTTTCAGTAGGTTGTAGAGATTAATCAGGTCGGGGTTGATGTCCGCCAGCAAGTAGTGGTCATAGTCGGTGTTAAGAAATACCGAGCCAGCACCAACAAAAGGTTCAACTAGCTTTCGAGCCGGTGGCAAATGACGTTGGATGTCTTCAACCAGACCGTATTTTCCTCCTGCCCACTTAAGAAAGGCTCGTTGCTTTTTCATCTACTGCTCTATCTATCGACCAAAAATTAAGGCTGCGGAATGTAACATATTTTTCAACGAAGCTCAGGATTATTTCACGCGATCAATTTCACGATGTACCTGACCCAAGGATTTTGCCCACGGACTCACCGATTTAAGCGCATCTGGCAAGCTTTCTACCGCGTCTCGAGCGAGCTGGATAGTCGGGTAATCTTGGTAAGTGATGATGTACCATTCTGTTCCGCTGCGCACGGTCGGGTAAATTCTTACTTTTCCGTTCAGGTCGTACTCGTCAAGGAAGGTTTGCACATCTTCCATTGCCGTCATCGCTCCTAATTGCAAAGTATAAGCACGTGGTGATAACGCTTTTAGCTCTTCACGAGCAAAAGAGAACTTCACGATAGGCTTCGTTGAATTTGCTTGTGTTGACTTAGGTTGTTCGCTCGTTTGTACAACATTAATCAATGAAGAGTTCGAACTGCTCTGCGCTTGAGGCACTGATTCTTCCACAACTTGTTTGATTTCATCGGTATTGGCTTCTTCAGGTTTGTCCTCAAGTAAGGCATCCACCACATCCGACTCAATCACAACACGCTGTTGTTTATCTTCTGTACCAACACTTGCAACTTCCTCTGTCACTGTCGGCGGCAATGAGTCTGAATCGTCCGTTGCACCAGCAAGTTCTGTCGTATCTGACACGTCACTGATTGCGGAATCTGCGCCACTAGTTTGAACTTCGGGCTCGGTTAGGGTTGGGATGGCAGTTTGCTCAATCGTGCCTGTGATTTGCTGTGCTTTGTCGTCTGGGCTTGGCTGATTGTACATCCACCAATAACCACCAGCGGCCAACAATAACAGCACCAAAACAACCAATGCGATGTTAAGGGGTGAGCCTACAATTGAGCGGATAATGATCCTTTTTTCCACTTTCATCTCTCCTAACGCCATGATGTCTCCCGGAATCGGGTCGACTTTCTTAAATGCATCTCGAACGCGTTTTTCAGATTCATCGTCAACATATCGAATCACCAAAGATTCAAAGAAACGACGCGCTTCGACTTCTGACAACATCTCAATATCAAGCTCAACCGGTTTGAGCTCTTGCCCGTAACTAATACGCGACAATACCGATTCCAAACGTCCACTTTGAGTGAACAGTAAGATGTTGATTTTCCATTTTGGATTCGCTTGTGCAGCTAGCACTAGCATCCATAATTCTGAAACTAGGGTTTCACTCAGCAAATGAGCGTCATCAACCACAATGGCAATGTCACACACTTCATCACCCAAGATACGCTCTAAGCTATCAAGCAATGTATCTTGTTGATTGAATAAGGCATCGGAAACTATCTGGTTCAAGATGAGCATACGACGCTGCACATCATCTTGATTTGAATGACAAAGTAACAAACATTGGTTTTTGTTACTTGCACCGAGTTCAAGATATCGCTGTGCCAACCAGGACTTTCCGTACCCAGCTTGGCCATTTACTGCGATCAAGTTAGAACCAAAATTGGTTAACAAGCTTAATCTGTCTAAAAGCTCGGTTTGCGAATCCAATTCAAGAACGTGAGCGAAACTCATCTAAATAACCTTAATACACTACAAGAATGACGCCGATAGGCGCCATTACAAGGTTAAATGTCACGACCGAAGTCGATAGCTTGTTTGATGATATCTTGCGGTGTGTCTGCAATGACTTCGGCACTACCGATGCCCGTTGGCAGAACTAAACGCAGCTGACCGGATAAGACTTTCTTATCACGCATCATGTGCGTCATGAAATCATCAAAGCTCATTGTATCTGGCGTATGCACTGGCAATTTAGCGCGGCGCATAATATTGATGATGCGATCCAGTTGCTCTTGCGAAATCAATCCACGTAAGTGAGAGGTTTTCGCCGCCATTACTGTACCGGAAGATACCGCTTCACCGTGTAGCCAGTTGCCATAACCAAGTTCAGCTTCAATCGCATGACCAAAGGTATGGCCCAAGTTCAGCAGTGCTCGAATGCCTGACTCTTTCTCATCTTGTGCCACAACTTCCGCTTTGATTTCACAACAACGTGCAATCGCGTAAGTCAGTGCCTCTTCATCCAATGCGTATAGACGATCAAGATTCTCTTCTAACCAATCGAAGAAAGCACTATCGTAAATAATGCCGTACTTGATCACCTCAGCAATACCCGCTGCAAACTCACGCTCTGGGAGCGTCGATAGACAGTTGGTATCGATGATAACCGCTTTAGGTTGGTAGAAAGCACCAATCATGTTTTTGCCCAGCGGGTGGTTTACTGCCGTCTTGCCGCCAACAGATGAATCCACTTGAGACAACAATGTGGTTGGAATCTGGATGAAATCCACACCACGTTGGTAACATGCAGACGCGAACCCAACGAGATCGCCAATCACACCACCACCCAATGCAATAATCACTACATCGCGTGCGTAGCTTCCCTCTAGCAGGAAGTTCATGACTTGATTAAACGTGTCTAGGCTTTTGTATTGCTCACCATCAGGCAATTCAAGTAATGAGGCATCACAACCGAGCTGTTCAAGCTGACCAAGAATTTTTTCCGCATACAGTGGAGCAACCGTGACATTACTGATCACGACGACTTTCTGATTTGCGTTTTTGTTTGAAAGAATTTGAGAAAGGTACGCCGGGTCTTCAAATAACCCGGCGCCAATTGAGATTGGGTAGCTACGCTCTGCTAGATTGACCGTAATCCGTTCCATCGGTGTGCTCCAATTTGAAAAAGATAAATGCTTATCTCTCTTCTAGCATTTTTACGATCTGGTTGGCTACCACTTTTGCACTCTGATCGTCAGTACGAACTGTGTAATCCGCTACTTCTTCGTATAGAGGGTTACGTTCGCCTGCCAAACTTTCCAATACTTCACGAGGGTTGTCAGTTTGAAGTAGAGGACGCTTCTTGTCGCGGTTTGTGCGAGCAAGTTGCTTTTCAATAGTTGTTTCTAGGTAAACAACAACACCACGTGCTGAAAGACGGTTGCGGTTTTCTTTGCTCTTAACAGAGCCACCGCCCGTTGCTAGCACGATGCCTTGCTCTTGAGTTAGGTCTTCAAGTACAGCTTCTTCGCGTTTGCGGAAGCCTTCTTCACCTTCAACATCAAAAACCCAAGCGATATCTGCACCAGTGCGCTCTTCGATCACTGTATCAGAGTCCACGAACTCCATATGCAGTTGCTGTGCTAGGTGTCTACCAATTGTACTTTTGCCAGCGCCCATTGGGCCAACAAGGAAAATATTACGTTTCTCAGCCATATTTAGCGGTAATTTACAACGTTAATTCAATAAGATCGCCACAAGAAAACACAGCCAAACTGCTGTTTCACAAGGCTTGTGGCACCAATTCCTCACAGATAATTCGTGATAAGACCCGAAATTATCCAAGCATGGTGCCACTAATGCAACTTTATTTTTGATCTAATCGTTTTTTTGCCTACCGATTCTTACTGAATCACAACTTTAGGTGTAACAAAAATCAGTAGTTCACTTTTACCGACATTTTCGTAACTTCGACGGAAAAGCGCACCTAACAGCGGCAAATCACCTAATAAAGGCACCTTATCGACGGAGTTTGTAATACTGTGTTGAAAAATACCGCCCAACACGACTGTCTCGCCATTATTGACTAAAACTTGTGTACCAATACGTTGCGTATCGATCGCCACCGCCTCACCAGTGCCGGTTTTTACCACTTGGCCCGGTCTGTCTTGCGTAACGCTCAAATCCAACACCAAACGGTTGTCAGGCGTAATCTGTGGCGTCACTTTCAAGCTCAATACCGCTTTTTTGAACGTCACAGAAGTCGCACCACTGGAAGAAGATTCAAGGTAAGGGATCTCGGTACCCTGCTCAATGTAAGCTGGCTTCTTATTCGTGGTGATCAAACGTGGACTGGAAATAATTTCTGCTTTCGATTCTTGTTGCAGCGCAGAAAGCTCTAAATCAAGCAGTGTGTCTGAGCCTAACTTCGCAACTTGGAAAGCAAGACTGGTCGCATTCGGGCTAGTTGCAGCCAAGTTCACGTTTAGGAAGTCATCAATACCCACACTGCTGCCACCGTCATCACCTTCACCGCCGCCATCGTACAGGCCGATTGTCGCAAGGTTATTCTCAATTGAACCACCTACAGTATGACTGCCATTGATGGAAGTGAAGCCCCAACGAACGCCAAGTTCGTCCATGTTACCTTCATTAATAGTCACAATACGCGCTTCAATCTGAACCTGTTTTACAGGAATATCCAATGATTCTATGATCTCGCGAATCACTTCAATATTCTCAGGTAACTCACGAATCAATAACGAGTTAGTACGCTCATCAATGGTCATACTGCCTCGATCTGAAAGCATACTGATGTTGCCCTCCCCATTGATCATCTCAGCAATGTCTGACGCTTTAGCGAAGTTCACCTTGATGATCTCTGATGAAAGCTCACCGATCTCTTTCTCTAGCTTTTGCTTTTCGAGTTGCTGCTTCTCGCGCAGATCCAATTCATCTTTTGGTGCAACGAGAATGACATTGCCATCAACACGCTTATCTAGCCCTTTCACTTGCAAGATAATGTCGAGTACTTGCTGCCAAGGCACACCATCCAAACGCAAGGTCAAGTTACCCTCGACCGAGTCAGAAACGACCAAGTTAAATTGATTGTAGTCGGCGATAAGTTGCAACACGTTTCGCACAGGAATGTCTTGGAAGTTAATCGAAATTAGCTTGCCTTCTTTTTCCAAAATGCTTTTATCCGGCGCTTTTTCGTTGGCTTTAAGCTTGCCAACCTTTACCTCTAAATAACGACCAGTAAGACGGTAGTCGTGAGAATAGTCCTCATCTATATAAGCCACCAGACGTGTTGTAGAAGTATCGCGGAATACCTCAACGCTCTCGACAACCGTCGAGAAGTCTTTCACATCAAGTAGGTAAAGCTGGTCATCTTTAACGGAGGTGTTGAGTAAGTCGATACTCAAGCCTTCTTGTACGCGTTTAATATCAACAATCGCAGCGGGTGATGCGAGCTCAACCACAATCACGGCGTCTTTGTCTTTGTTCGTACGGAAGTCGATGCTCTTAAGCGAGTTAGACTGTACTTCTTCTGCTGCGACGAAAGGGGCTAAAAGTAGAAAGAACCATAAAGAGAAGAGCCCTGTTAGCTTCCTTGGTGTCAGTGTTAATCCGTGTCTCATTTTCATCATTACTCAATATCAAAAATAAATGCCGCTATGCCTATCTCAACGCCAACTTCACTTTGCGCTTTTGCCAACAACCTAAACCGTCTGGCAAGGTTTCATTAATCAATAAATAGCTGTGGGATACGTGGGTTACCTTGCCATTGTTACGTCCGAGGTATTGACCTGGCTTCACTTTGTAAACTGTGCCATTCGGTGCTTGAACCAAACCCGAGACGCTGCTGCCCATTCCCATCACACCCTTAAGGCGAAGTTGGTTGAGTGGGAAACGTTCCAGTTTGCCTGTGCGCTTTCTTGACGGCGGTTGCCAACAGTCTTGCCTCGCAACAGGTTGAGTTGCGATGGTGGCCTCTTTTGGCAGTTCAAAAGGGGCACGCAAAATTTCAGGCTCGTAACTCACCACTACATATTCTTCAGTCGGCTGGAGTTTGGCGACATCACGGCGTGCTTGGTTTTCTACACCGCGAATAAAGTCGGTTAGTGACTCATCATTGGCTTGGCAACCACTCAGCAGACTCACCATACAAACCATCAGCAAAGATTTATTTCGCATCTTTCTTTTCCTCTGGTTTGAATTGGTAAGTGTTTGCTCTTACACGGAAGTGCAAGGTTTCACTCTCTTGACTGACTCGCTGCCAAGTTACATCTTGAAATGTGATGATGCGTGGTAAGGTGGCGATGGCCTGTGAAAAACGACCGATGTCATGGAAGTCACCCGTTAGCTCAATATTGAGCGGCAAACGGTAAAGGAAATGCTCTGACTCTTTATCTCCCCAATCAATACGCGTAAATGTCAGCTTGTTATCGATACCGAGTTCATTAACCGACGCTAGCATGGTCGCCAATTCTTTCTGTGCAGGCAGTTGTTGCAAAAGCAGTTCATAGCGGGTGGTCAGTTCATCAAGTTGTGACTGAAGCTGCGGCAGTGCAGCGACTTTATTGGCTTTGATCCTCAGCGCGACTTTTAAAGTCTGCTCTTCTTGGATCAAGGTATTAAGGCGAGCTTCCTCTGGCTTCAAATAAAACCAGTAACCAAAACCTTGGATCAACACCACCATAAGAAGAATCGCCACCAACTGAGGCACCAGCGGCCACTCAGCGATTTCATCCATTTCTAGGTCTTGCCAATTAACCATGCTGCTTACCTCCTTTTATAGAGGCATCTTTAAACATGAAGGAGACTTTGAACGTCTGGAACTCTTTACCAAAGCGCGCTTTACCATGAACAATGGAGTGCATATCAACATCCAGCAGCTTGGCGGAACGCTCCATATTATCGAGCATGGTGGCAAGACGAGAGGTGCTATCAGAAATACCCGAGATCTCAATCTCGTAGTCGTTCATTTTGATCTTATCGACATAGACGCCTTCAGGGATCACTGAGGGCATCAGGTTCATAAACTCAGTGGTTTTATTGCGACCATTTTGCAGCCCTTCAACGGTCTTTAAGCGCTCTAGAATTTTGCTGTGCTCTTGCTCTGCTATCTTCATGGCTTCAATACGTTTATCGAGTTGAGAGATATAGTGAGCGAGATAATCCAAGCGCTGTTGCTGCTGATCTTGTTGGTATTGGTAGTACTTACCGATCCCCCATTGCACGCCCAGAGCAGCGATTGCCCCGAGTAAAATCAAGCCAATAAAACGACGACGATGCTCTTCACGTTGGTTTTCACGCCAGGCAAGAAGGTTAATGTGATACAACATTGTCACCTCCTAGCCACTGAATACCACGTACAGCCAGTCCGGCTGCAGCAGTGAAGTGTTGCCAATCCGCGGCACGACGTTTGCGTTTAGACACCTTCATTTCAAACAAACCAAGTGGATTAAGCAGTTCACACTCTAGTGCCAACTGGCTAGACAGCTCCTCGGCCAACATAGGTGTTGCAGCGCCCTCTCCCGAAAGCCAAACGCCTTTGATATCTTGACTTCCATTAATTGAGGTATAGAGCTGCATCTGACGTTTAACACGCTCAACGATTTGTCGATTAAATTGCTCCGTTGCCACTTGTGCATCGTCTGCTAATGGATCTTGCTGAAACAAACTGCCCGTAGTGCGAGTACCGCAGGGAAATTCTTTATGAAACAATTCGCCTTGTTCGGTGAACATAGTGAAAGAACTGTTCAAAGAACCAATGTCCAGTAAACAATACTTGTTCTTTTCAGGAAAACGTTCCGCTACCAATTTCCACATATGACCAAGACTTTGTGAGTGCACGTCCACCAGTACTGGTTTCAAGCCTGATTTCTGCAATGCCTCAACTCGGGTTTCTACCACGTCTTTACGAGTCGCGAAGACCTGATAACTGTCAGTGCCTCGCATCTGCTCATCCGTATCAACCTTGATGAAGTCAAGACTCAGCTCTTCCACGGGGAATGGAGATTGATGTGAGAAGGCTTGCACAACAGCAAACTCCTTTTCACTCTCTTCTAAGTTCTGCTCTATCTGCAGCTTTTTACTGATCACAGCATTATCTGGAACTGAAATTGCGACCTTTCGAGCACGAAAAGGTAGCTCTTTTTTCATCTCTTTAAGGGTCTTTACAATTTCTTGATGATTTATGGTGTTATTTTCAGCGACAATACCTTCCTTAAGTATTATTTCTTTGTAACCCAGTAGTGCGTAACTGTTGCCATTGGGTTTAAGTACCACGGCTTTGAGGCTGTTATGGCCAATATCTATGCCCGTAACTAATAGCTTATCCATCTCTACTCTCGCTCCGAAATTCTTGCGTGCCGATGTTGTTAGCACCCAGAGAATTTTCTTCGTGCAAAGGTTGTTATTAGCATCCAAATAAGAGTTAATATCTCTTATGTGCTAAATTTTTGACCTAAGAGTACAAGGGTTTGCCGTTACACAGCCTCAACCAATCAGGGATTCTCCGGTGAAGTTCATAAAGCGTTTATTATTTTTAACATTGATTTGCATAATTCTTGGAGTCACCACAATTTTTGGCTTCTATCAATACGTGAAGCCTGAATTGCCAGATGTTGCAACCTTAAAAGATGTTGAATTACAAACACCTATGCAGGTTTTTAGTCAAGACGGGAAACTGATCGCACAGTTTGGTGAGAAACGCCGAATTCCTGTTACTTACGACGAAATTCCGCAAGATTTAATTCATGCGCTGATCGCGACCGAAGATAGCCGATTTTACGAGCACCCAGGTATCGACCCAATCGGTATTACACGTGCGGCAGTCGTCGTTGCATTATCTGGTTCGGCAAAGCAAGGTGCGAGTACCATTACTCAGCAGCTAGCGCGTAACTTCTTCCTATCCAACGAGAAGAAGATCATGCGTAAAGTGAAAGAGATCTTCATTGCGATTCACATTGAGCAGCTTTTGACGAAGCAAGAGATCATGGAACTGTACGTTAACAAGATCTTCCTTGGTTACCGCTCATACGGTTTCGGTGCCGCAGCTCAGGTTTATTTTGGTAAGAGCCTAAATGAACTCACGCTAAGTGAAATCGCAACGCTTGCTGGTATGCCAAAAGCGCCATCGACAATGAACCCAATCTACTCACTAGAGCGCGCGACAAACCGTCGTAATGTCGTTCTGATGCGTATGTTGGATGAGAAATACATCACTCAAGAGCAATACGATGAAGCACGTGCTGAGCCAATTGTTGCTCGCTACCACAGTGCTGAGATTGAGCTTTCTGCCCCATACGTTGCAGAGCTTGCGCGCTCATGGGCAGTGAAAGAGTACGGTGCAGAAAAAGCCTATACCTCTGGCTTAAACATCTACATGACAGTAGATTCAAAACTGCAAGATGCAGCAAACAAAGCGGCGATCAATAACATCCTTGCTTACGACGAGCGTCATGGCTACCGCGGTGCTGAGAAAGTATTGTGGAAACAAGGTGAAGCCGCTTGGGATACAGAGCAGATTGAAAAACATCTGAAGAAGCAACCAACTTACGGACAACTTTACCCAGCGGTCGTGACTAAAGTCGATGACAAAACAGCGCAAGTTTGGGTCAAGAACAACGATGAACAAACCATCGCTTGGACCGGTATGAACTGGGCTCGTAAGTACCTGACGGATGAGCGCCAAGGCGCCGTACCAAAGTCAGCTAAACAGATTTTGGAATCAGGCCAACAAATTTGGGTTCGTGAAATCAGCACAACCGATAAAGACGGCAACACCATCAACAGCTGGAAGCTAAGCCAAGTACCAAGTGCAAACACTGCATTTGTGGCAATGAATCCGGAAAACGGTGCTGTGCTTTCTCTGGTTGGTGGCTTTAACTTTGTTCATAGCAAGTTTAACCGTGCGACTATGTCAGTGCGCCAAGTAGGTTCAAGTATCAAACCTTTCATCTACTCAGCGGCAATAAACAAAGGTCTCACGCTTGCTTCTTTAGTTAACGATGCACCAATCAACAAATGGGATGCAGGTTCTGGTTCTGCATGGCGTCCAAAGAACTCACCACCAACATACGTGGGCCCTACTCGTCTGCGTATCGGTCTAGCACAGTCTAAAAACGTAATGGCAGTGCGTACTCTTCGTGAAGTTGGTTTGGACGAGACTCGTGAATATCTAACGCGTTTTGGCTTTGATATTGATGAAGTACCACGTTCAGAGACCATCGCGCTTGGTGCAGGTAGCTTAACGCCAATGAAAGTGGCACAAGGTTACTCTGTATTTGCCAACGGCGGTTACTATGTAGAACCTTTCTACATTGACCATGTGGAAGACTCATTTGGTGAAGTGCTGTTTAAAGCAAACCCGAAAGTGATCTGTCAGCACGATTGCCCTCAAATGGAACAGCACGTTCCAGCTGAAGATAAGTTTGCTGCAGAGTTTGGTGAACAAGACGTAACGCCGGAAAATATCGCTCCAGACAACACTCTAGAAAACGATACTCCGCAATACGCAAAACAAGTTATCTCAGCGCAAAACGCGTTCCTGATGCGTGAAATGATGTACAGCAATATCTGGGGTGGCGGTAGCTGGCGTGATGGCACAGGTTGGAACGGTACTGGCTGGCGTGCACAGAAACTTGAACGTCGTGATATCGGTGGTAAAACCGGCACAACCAACAACTCAAAAGATACTTGGTATAACGGTTACGGCCCTGGCATTGTGGCGATCGCATGGGTTGGTTTCGATGACCACTCTCGTACGCTTGGCCGCACAACAGTGAACAGCAACCTTGGTAAAGGCCAGATCTCTGGTGCAGAATCAGGTGCTAAGACGGCTGAGCCAGCTTGGATTGACTTCATGCATGCTGCTTTAGAGGGTAAACCACAGCAGAGCAAGAACGTTCCAGATGGTATCGTTCGTGTACGTATCGACCGTGATAGCGGCCTATTGACGCACAAAGTCGATGGCTCATCGATGTTCGAATACTTCGAGAAAGGTACAGAGCCAACTGAGTACGTCGGTAACAGTCTAGAAGACAGTATCTACTCTGGTGGCAGTGGCTCAGAAGAGCTATTCTAATAGCGAATTAACGATATGAAAAAGGGAGCCATTGAGCCTGTCTCTTGATCACAAGTCTAGTGATCAAGAGACATTGCGAGCTCGTAGCCTTCAAGGATGGTTTGCAGTTTAAACCATCCTTCCCAAAGTGCCTTTATTGAAGCTCTGCCCGTCCTCTTGGTATCTTTCCAACCACCTAATTTGG
>NZ_JATABF010000057.1:0-28303 GCF_036533715.1 Vibrio sp. M260121
TTAGGGCTTTGTTGTACTGTTTCCAGTTAGTTGTTTTGTAACAAGGTTTCGGCATAAGGCTACGATGATTAACTGATGTAGCCGATCAGATCGTAACTTCCTGATTTAGTTCCATCGAATTACGCAACAAAGCCATCTTGTGACTTAACTGACTGTAATAGAAATAAAAAAAGCCAGAGTGATATCTGCTCTGGCTTTGTCTTTTTTTGTAAGAAATTCGCTATGCCGCTTTGAGGTGGCAGACGCGATTCTTGCCCAATCTTTTTGCTTGATAAAGTGCTTTGTCAGCTTGCTCCACTACATGGTGATAGCTGGTTTCTAATGGCGTAAACCCAACACTTGCCGTAAATCGCACATCACCACAACCCAATGTGAGATGGCTTCTTTGCAGCGCGGTTAGGAAGTTATCAAGCTGATGTTTGGCATCAAACTCGTCATTGGCTTGGAACACGATGGCAAACTCTTCACCACCATAACGCGCTAAACAAATCCCTTTTGGTTTAGGGAAGCAATCGCGCATCACTTCAGCTGTTTTTTGGATGACTAAATCACCGACTGGGTGGCCGAATTTATCGTTGATGTATTTGAAGTTATCAATATCGACCATCGCGATAAAACGGTTCTCTGAATCAAGCTCTCTCGACACTTTTGCTGCTAAGCACGCTTTGTTTTCGAGTTGCGTCATTGGATCTTGATGGCGCAAACGGTCATGTAATTTCAGGTTTGACAACGTAACTTGGGCGTAGTTTTGAATCAAACTGAGCACGCATTTGTAGGTTGGGAATCGGCAACTTACGTAAGTCACGCCAAGCAGCTCTCGTCCATCAAACAATGGAATGCAGTAGTGGTTACTGTTGATCTTGAGCTTTTTCGTCAGCTCGTCGCCGTACTTCTTCGTTCTGTACGTTAAAGCGCTATGAGAAAAACGCGCCGCGAGCTCCGCGTCGGTTAACACCAGCTTTTTATTGCCGTGATAATCGAGGGTGTAAAAGCTGTAATTCAAGCTGTCGTATAAACAGAACTGTATGCCTCTGTGGTAGCAAAAACGATCCAAGACATGCTTGAGTTGGGTTTTGAACTCACCAACGCTCTCCGTGCCATTTAGGCGGGCTAAAGACAAATGCAGTTGGTAAGTGAGGTAGTTGATTCCGATGGCGAGCGCAAGTAGAGAGGCGATGACACCGGCCGTTAGCGTGAACGGATAACTGCTGTTGAGGATATCGGCACGGTCTGTTCCTGCGACAAACACCCAGTTTAAGCCGTTGTCTGCATCGAAGACTGAAATCTTAAAATTATCTTGGTAATAGTATTCGTGTTTACCGAACAGTAAGCCCGATGCAACTTTATCGCTAATACCGCCATGATAACTTACTGAATAGTCACCGATGCGGCTTGGATCTGGATGGAATACTAAGCGTTCTGTGTCTCTGTCTACGACAAATACATAACCTTTATTCAATGTTTTAAGACCACGCAATTGTTGAGTGGTATGAAGAAGATCGAACTCAAGCCAAAGTTGGTATTTTAGGTTTGGATTGACGTGTTTGATGGCGAATACCCAGCGTTGTTGCGGGTTTTGGTACAGCGAAGAGATAGAGAACTTATCGCTCACAGTATCCAGTTTATGCCATTGAATTGTGCTGGTGTCTGCTTGTTTGATTTGACCAGATAGGCCATAAGCGACGCTGTTGTTTGATGTGGTATAGAGGATATTGGAGTATTGCGGGGAATAGTCGATGATGCCTTGGCTTAGTTCGCGGAAGTCAGGATCATTGAGGTCTTGTTTGCTTGCTTTCAATGCGGTCTCTAGAAGGTAGAATTTGCTGAAAGCCGCTTCGATTTGGGAGTGGATCAACCGTTCTGCAGTGATGATATTGGTCTGTGATTGCCGATAGACCATCGACTCGGAATCGACTAACTGAGCATAAGCCAGATAGACCATGAAACCTGCGAGTAATAGCAGGTAAGGCCGCAGAATGCGGATTAAGAATTTAGGTAAAGCCATGATGCCAAATTACGTTGTAGATATTATAAATGTGATTTGGATAGCAATATTAGATTAGTTTCATTTGTGTATCAATGCGTATGGTGTGCTATTTGGCCTGGTTGATGGATCTCTACTCGAAATGTCGATAAAACAAACCCAGCGTGTTGCTGGGCTTGTCAGTTTTTGTAGGAATAAGCTTCGCTTGTGTCAGGTAAGGTTCTTACTCTGGTTGATAATGCAGAATTGCCATCGACGTAGGAGAAAGCAGCACTTCGCCTTCCGCATGACCAGGATTGAGATTACGCACATTGGTATCACACACGGTCACCCACTCTTGACCACGCTCATTTGGTAGCTTAAATCGCGCAGGTGCGTTGGTTTGGTTAATCAGGTACACCAACTCTTGCCCTTCCTTGCCGATGCCTAAATGCAGCGCAACAGAGCTTAAACGGTTCCAATCGTCGTGCTCCATCAAGCTGCCATCAATACGACGCCAGAAGATACGGTTGTTGTTGCGATTCTCACCACTGAATGCTCGAATGAATGGCACCATATACTGATTACGATTAGCGACCATTTGTGACATCCACACTTTGAAGTGCTGTTTGCGTTCTGTGCTCGACCAATCTAGCCAACTGGTTTCGTTATCCTGACAGTAAGCGTTGTTATTACCGCCTTGTGTGTGCGACAACACATCCGCGGTTAGGATGTGAGGGATACCAAATGCAAACAGCAAGCTCGCCATTAAGTTGCGCTTTTGTTTTTCACGCGTGGCGATGATCATCAGGTTTTCGGTTTCGCCTTCCACACCATAGTTTTCAGAGCGGTTATCGCCATGGCCGTCGCGGTTTTCTTCACCGTTTGCCTCGTTGTGCTTCTGTTTGTAAGACACCAAATCTTGCAGGGTGAAACCATCGTGATACGTGATGTAGTTGACTGTGAGTTTGTAAGGCCAGTTCGCTGCGCTGTAGATATCACGAGAGCCCATTAAACGGGTCGCAAATTCTTTTAGATAGCCCTGGTCACCGCGCCAGAAGCTGCGAGAGATGTCGCGCAGTTTGTCATTACATTCGTTCCAACCAAATGGGAAGTTACCCACTTGGTAGCCGTTAGGGCCAATGTCCCAAGGCTCAGCGATCAGTTTCGTTTCGCGAAGAATGGGGTCTTGCGCGACGGCTTTAAAGAAGGCTGCTTCTGGATTGTAGTCGTCGCCTTGGCGACCTAGCGTTGCTGCCAAGTCAAAACGGAAACCATCAACTTTAAATTCGCTGACCCAGTAACGCAGCGTATCCATAACGAGGTTAAGTGCAGGTTGGTAAGTCATATCAACCGTGTTGCCGCAACCAGTGAAGTTAGCAAAGTGCTGACCGTGCTTGATATAGAAACGTGAGTCGAGCGCTTTTAGGTTGAAGATCGTTGAGCCTTCACCGCCTTCCGCCGTGTGGTTATACACCACATCAAGAATCACTTCGATGCCGTGTTTATGCAGCTCGCGGATGGTGGTTTTGAGCTCG
The DNA here is from genome assembly GCF_036533715.1 of Vibrio sp. M260121. Classification (NCBI taxonomy): domain Bacteria; kingdom Pseudomonadati; phylum Pseudomonadota; class Gammaproteobacteria; order Vibrionales; family Vibrionaceae; genus Vibrio; species Vibrio sp. M260121. Next base: position 3,502 of record NZ_JATABF010000057.1, read on the forward strand.
GTTACCGCGTCTTTTTCTGCATAGCGAGGGTCCGGCACCATGAACAAGTATGGGTTGTAACCCCAATAGTTCACTTTATCCATCTTTAGCAAATGCGGTTCATGCATACACGCTGCGACAGGTAGCAATTGCAACGTATTGATGTTTTGCTGTTTGTAGAACGCCAACATTTCAGGTGAAGACAAACCTAAATAACGGCCTTTTGTATCGCTTGGAACTTCAGGGTTCTGCTGAGTGAGCCCTTTAACATGAGTTTCAAACAACACCATCTCTTCTCGTGGTATGCGAGGATGATCGGTGTCTTGCCAATCAAAGTTGTCTTCTATGACGACACACTTTGGCATATCGAAGCTTTTTGCAGGAGAAAATGGAGGCTGGTAGTGAAGGGCTTTATCAATCGACTTTGCATAGGGATCGGAGATCAGCAAAGGTTCGTCTTTGTGCGTCACCACATAGCCATACTTTTGCCCCGGTTTGATGTCAGGGATAAAAGTATGGCGAATGCCTGCATATTCGCCTGGTAAGTCGTGCAGCTTGTAGCTACCGTCTTCCGCAAATAGCGCAAGTTGAATGTCTTTACTACTTGGAGCATGAATAGAGAAGTTACAACCTTCTTTATTTACGGTTGCGCCGAGTGGGTATGGGCGAGAGTGAAGTTGTGTCATCAGCGAATCTTTTTTTAATTTTATTGCTACCTTTAAGAAACTATAAGTAAAAAACTTTGTCTTACTAAGGTCAACCACCTTATATCGAAAATTATCACTGTAATTAAATTACTTTCTACGACCTATTTTTGACAAAAATATGAAATGGCTATCACTTTGTAGCGGCCATAAACTGAAGAAACTTACTAATTCCTCCCTAGATTGGTGATCTAACTCGAAAAAACACCATTCGGTAAATTTTCTCATCCCTTCTCATCCCCCCTAAATTAGTTTGGGGTGGAGGACGTCATCCTTGTACGCCTTGGGTAATCTTAAGACTGTTGAAACAAACGGGGACTTGTTCCCATCTTACCTCTCTTTCTTTAGGTGCATTTTTACTGCCTATATTCACCTAAAAGAGTGAGCAGGGAAGACAGAATTATAAATACCCTTAATGGAGTTAAGAATGAAAAAAGTAAGTGTAATTGCTGCTGCTGTTGCTGCAACTTTAGCTGCTGGTTCTGCTTTCGCAGTGGATTTCCACGGTTACATGCGTGCTGGTGTTGGTGTGAGCGCTGATGGTGGCCAACAAGTAACATTTGAGAAGAACAAAATCGGTCGTCTAGGTAACGAAGGCGATGTATACGGTGAAGTTCAACTAGGTAAAGAAGTTTACAACAACAACGGTAAAACGTTCTACGTTGACTCAATGTTTGCAATGACTTCTAACGGTTCAAACGACTGGGAAAGCACTTCTGCTAACTGTGGTCTTGACGGCGCTGGCGATGTTAAATGTGTTGATGATGCACAATTCGCACTACGTCAGTTCAACGTTCAAGCTAAAGGCGTTCTAGATTTCGCTCCAGAAGCAACTTTATGGGCAGGTAAGCGTTACTACCAACGTCACGACATCCATATCTCTGACTTCTACTACTGGAACATCTCTGGCGCAGGTGCTGGTATCGAAAACATCGAAGCTGGTCCAGGTAAACTATCTCTAGCATGGGTTCGTAACGACCGTTCTGACATCGCTGACCCAGGTAACGATGGCGGTGATGCAAACGTAAATACACTTGATGCGCGTTACGCAGGTCTTCAAGTATGGGATAACGGTTCTCTAGAACTAGGTCTAAACTACGCGCTAGTTAACGAAACTGACGCTGCGCCAAACAGCACTAAAGATGCGAAAGATGGCGTAATGTTCACAGCTGAATTGACTCAAGGTCTAGATTCAGGCTTCAACAAAACAGTATTCCAGTACGGTACAGAAGGCTACTCTAAAACAATGGCATTCTACGGCGACGGTAGCTGGTACGGTGCAGAAGCTGACAGTGGCGCATCTGGTTACCGCCTAATCAACTGGGGTGTAATCGGCATGGGCGAAAACTGGGAAATGGGTCACCAGTTAGTATACGGTGTTGGTGAAGACATGTGGGCTGGCCAAGACAAGTGGGAAGCAATGTCTGTAGTTGTTCGTCCAATGTACAAATGGGATGACAACCACAAAACTATCTTCGAAGCTGGTTACGCTATCGATGATAACGACGGTGCAGAGAACAAGTTCGGTAAGCTGACAGTTGCTCAAGCATGGTCTGCTGGCTCTAGCTTCTGGGCTCGTCCTGAAATCCGTCTATACGCTTCTTACCTAACTGCAGATAAAGACGACAACTCGAACACATTCGACAACGGTCGTTCTGACGATACATTCCAGTTCGGTGTACAAGCGGAAGCTTGGTGGTAATCATCTAACCATTAAGTCCTAAATTGTCCTAGAATGATACAGCCAGAACCTATCTGGCTGTATTTATTTCAAAAACAATAACGAGTCGAGGTAGACGGTAATGAAAAAATGGCTTGCTCCCGTGCTGTTGGGAATGTTGGCTACGGGTTGTTCTTCTGTAGAACAAGTAGACATGAGCCCGAAAGGTCAACAACAAGTGATCACGCAGTCGGGTGATATTCAATGGGTACCAATTGATGTACCTGTGGTTACTGAGTTCGCTTTGACTGATAAAAGCCAGATGCTGCTAGATGGTAATAGCGCAGGTGCAATTGCAGCGTTCGCATTACCAGGCAATCGTGGCAGTCTCGATATCAAACTAGAGACCTTCGTAAACAAAAATCTAGAGTTTTACGCACCTAACGTCGTTGTTATGAACACGGCAGGTGAAACTATTTACCAAGCAGATTTCTCAAAGTTTAAGTACGAGCCAGCAAAACTGTTGGACAACGATAAATTCGTACTTGAAATGAACGTGATTCCAGACATGACAGGTAATGACTTGCATGTACTGGTTTACACAACTTCCGCTGATCTAAAAGGAAGTTCTGAAGTTCTTCACCCTGCAAAAGCCTTCGCACTGGCAAACCATACTCAGCCGCCAGATATTGCAGACCCTCAAGCGAAACACAGCCCACTTGGCCAGTTCCGCTTTTCAGTATCCGCGAACGATATCGTGAATACTAAGATTGTTGCGAAAAACGACAACATTCCTCAAGGTACGGATTTAACTAGCTACTACCACAGCTCTATCAAGGCAGCGGTTGCCGCGGACGATATTCCTAAAGCGCTAACACTGCTTGATGAAGCAAAAGAATTGGGCATCGAAGGTGCACAAGAAGTATTTGTTAAAGCGGTAAATACCAAATAAATGAATAAAAAAGGTCAGCAAATTGCTGGCCTTTTTTAATTGCTTTTAGAACGATAAAACTCACCCCTACATATAGTTAGCTTATTCACAAATTTATTTGTTTTACTTTGTTTTTCATATTTAACAGATCAATAATTAAAGTGTGTTCCTAACCTTACTCGTCATCGATTAGGAAATAACTAAACCTCTCAAAGTAATCTGGCTCAGCAAGATAGAGAATAATATTCTTTATCGCTAGTTTGGTATTTTGTTCTTTTTAAATATTAACTTTATCCAGATTGGTGAGTTTGTATTTACTTTGGAATATTAAAAAGGAATTAACGTGAAAATGAACATGATGAAAACTTCACTTGCTGCTGCCTTACTTGTTGCTCTTGCTGGTTGCCAATCGACAGCAGAACCAGAAGGTGCTGCTGAACCTATTGTTAATCTGTCTCAAGACGAAGTCGTTGCTTTCATGGCGGCTTGTGATAACCCAGATAGCACGGCAAAAGGCCCAATTTCTAAACCTCTGTTTGTTGTCGGTACGTTTGCTGATTCAGATTGGAAACATGTACCTCAACGTAAATACACTTACAAAGGCAATAACTTCTACCAAGTTGTGACGCAAGAAAAAGCAGGCTCTTACAAAATGCAGTACGCGACTGAGTTGTGGTTCCCACAATTTACAGCGAAAGGTAATCGAATGAATGTTGGTGAATTAACACCATTAACATTTGGTGGTTACGGCACAGATACTGCGGTTGATATTAAAGAAGATGGAAAATACGTTTGGAACCTTCAATTTGAAGGAAAAGGTAAGCCACTTCACGTAATGGTTAATAAGTGCCAATAAAATTCCATTCAGTTATTTAAAATTTATTTTTATTTATTAACCCCTGCATGGAAAACATGTTGGGGTTAATTTTATTTGGGAGAGTTTAATGCGCAACGTACGATATAAAAAACTATTTGGCCAATCGCTTTTAGCCTTGAGTGTGGTTGGTGTTTTATCCGCGTGTAATTCCTCTGGTGGAAGCGATAATGGCAGCACGCCACTTCCTGATGCAAGTTATGCTTGCCAAGCGAATGTAATGGAGCAAAGCAATCAGCTTCGCACCTATCAAATCATGGTTGAGAGCTTTGTTGATGGCGATTCGAGTATCGGCCATGGCACAGGTTACGGCACTAGCCATCATAACGGTGATCTTCAAGGGATTATCGATTCGCTCGATTACATCCAAGACTTGGGCATGAATGCAATTTGGTTGACGCCAGTTTTTGAATCGGAAGCCATTGATGGGCAGGATCATTGGGCTGATCGTTTAGATGCAACGGGCTACTTTGCCACGGATTATTTTAAAATTGATCCTCGCTTTGGCGATTTAGAAACGGCGAGAACCTTAGTTGATGAAGCACACAAACGCGGCTTGTATGTCTTCTTTGATGGCGTGTTTGGTCATCACAAAGAAGGGTTGATTAAGCCGTCTCCATCGGGTTTATTACCTTCTGGTTCGAGTAATCCGGTCGACTACCCAGCAAGTTTGGATTTCTACGAAGAAGTCGCGACTTACTGGGTCAAAGAGCTAAAAATTGATGGTTGGCGCTTAGACCAAGCGTACCAAGTTCCAACCGACGCATGGACGCAAATCCGCAAAGCGGTGGATGAAGCCTCACAGAGTGTGACTTACACCAACGCGGAAGGTGATCAAGTGAATCCTCTGGGTTACATGGTCGCTGAGATCTGGAAAGGCGAATCAGAAATTGCGAGTGACGCATACGGCGCGGCTGACGATCCTTCGTTGTGCTCGGCATTTGATTTCCCAATGCGCTATCGCGTGGTGGAAACACTGGCTGTCAATGAGAGCGGTGTCGGCGGTCGTGGTGTGGATTGGCTAGATAATGGCTACCAAACACACTACCAATATCCGTCTCATGCTCAGCCAAACTTGATGATTGGCAATCACGATTTAGTTCGCTTTGGTGACTTGTTGCAACGAGGCGGATTAGCGGATGTGAACGATGCTGAATACTGGCAACGCCACAAAGCCGCGTTTGCATTCCAAGCGGCTTACACCGGACCAATCACTCTCTATTATGGAGATGAAATTGGTGACCAAGTTGATGGTTTTGACGCAAAAGAAGACAACAATACGTGTGCGGTTCGTGGCGTGTGTGATGACCATGTCGCTCGCAGCAGTGCCAAGATTGAAGGCGTAACGGCAACCCTAGATGCCAACCAAGTTGATCTGAAAAACTATGTTAAGTCATTGATGACGATGCGCGCTGCTCATCCTGCTTTGTATCAAGGCAGTCGCACTAACTTGGTAGCAAGCAATGGCAGTTATGTGGACTTGAAAGTATCTGGCGATGACCAAGTCTTATTTGCTTTGAATACTCTTGAGAGTGCCCGCAATATTGTGCTGACTGAAGCGCAAGTCGGAAGCAATCAAGCGCTGGTGGATTTAATTACTAACCAACAAATCACCCCAAGTAACGGGCAATACCAGGTCCCGATGTCATCATTACAAGGGCGCTTCTTCAAAGTGATGCCAAATACTCAATAAGTCATTCTCAATCAAGGTAACCCAGACCAAGCCAAGTGTTGTTCTCTACCCCAATAGAAACGCACTTGGCTTTTTTTATCGCTTTGTCTAAGATGCCGCTCTTTTTAGTCATAGGTAGCGATATTCCACTTTGAGCTCCCGCGTTCTTTCTGTACATCCCTTTGCTTTTTATCGCACAACTGCCGTTGAAGAAGTGAAAGAAACAGTACGCAGTTTGTGAGATGTGCTGCACGATAATGAGAATATTCACATTCATGCAACGTCAAACTGTGATTTATGACTTACTCATGTGTAATTGTTATGTTTATCTTCTTGGGGATTTATATAACTAATGGAAAATTATAATGAAATCCATAACGAACCCCCTCTGTCTCTTACCTCTTATTTGTTCTCCAATCGCCTATGCTGAGGTCTTGAATGGAGACTTTGAACAGTGGAATGGTAATGCACCAACGCAGTGGTCTGTGATTGATTCCGGCATTGCTGTTTCACCGACCAGTGACCCGCACCAATCTGGTGGTCTTGCGGCTCAAGTTATCGTAAATACAGGTACCCAAAGCAACACCGACTTTTTGCAAACCATTAATGTGGAGCAAGGGAAAACCTACCCATTTTCTGTCGCGGTTTATCATACGGAAGGTAATGTTAAAGCGCGTTTGGTGGTTGATGGATACCACAGCTACTCTAATCCTCAGCAAACCAATCAGTGGCAACAACTCACACACAGTTACACTGCATCATCAAACAAAGCGATCAATGTCGGGTTACGCTTTTATGATGAATCGGGCTTTGACGGCTCTGAAGTCGTTTATGTCGATAACTTTCAGCCAAACCAAAATGGTGGTACTCAGCCACCGGTAGAAAGCTGTAATGACAACGAAGTGTCACTGACATTGAACACCGATAGCTATGGCTCAGAAACCAGCTGGGAATTGAAGGATAGCCAGTCACAAGTGTTGTTTTCTGGCCAAGGTTTTGAATCTTCGAAAACTTACGAAAAAACCATGTGCCTAGCGAACGGCGATTACCAGTTTACGATCAGTGATAGTTATGGTGATGGCATTTGTTGCGGGAACGGCAGTGGCTCATACGCCTTAATGTTTGGCCAAACCACATTAGCGTCTGGTGGTGAATTCACGAAATCTCAAACTACAAGCTTTACTCTTGGTGGTTCAACGACGCCTCCGCCAGTGGTCGGGGAATACTATAAAGCCGCAGAAGGCAAAACAGGTTTTGAGTTGAAAACAGCGCTGTTTAACATCATCAAGGATCACACAGGACGCGGCTACTCAGCGATTTGGACCTTAGTGAAAGACGCGGACATAGACACCTACTACGAGAAAGATGGCTCCATTCTCGATATGTATTCTGAAAAACCATCTGGCAGCGATACGGTGAGTTTTTCCAAAGTCACTGACCAATGTGGCCAATACAAAACGGAAGGCGATTGCTACAACCGTGAACATTCATTCCCTAAGAGCTGGTTTGGTGGCAAGGTTGAACCGATGAACTCCGATGGTCACCACCTGTTTGCAACCGATGGCTATGTGAATGCGAAGCGCAGCAACTGGCCATTTGGTGAAGTGGGTAGCAGCACTTACGTATCAAGCAATGGCTCAAAAGTTGGTTCAGCAAGCTCTACTTTGGGCTATTCAGGGACGGTATTTGAGCCTATTGATGAGTTCAAAGGTGATTTTGCTCGTGCGTATTTCTACATGGCGACGCGCTATGAAAACGTCATTGGCAATTGGGAAAGCAACTCTAGCAACTCTGACGCGGTATTGAACGGCACGAAAACGACCGTCTTCGAACCATGGATGCTGAACATGTTGAAACGTTGGCACAAAAACGATCCAGTCAGCGCGAAAGAGATCAGCCGTAACCAAGCGGTGTTTGAATTCCAAGGTAACCGCAACCCGTTTGTGGATCACCCTGAGTTTGTCGAGATTATTTGGGGAAACTGAGTTTTCTCAAGGTGAGCACCTCAGTCAGTAATTGAGATAAAAAAATCCACTATATGGTTTGGGGACCATATAGTGGAAAAGGCGCTATGTGACTAACACCATCATGGAGTGTCTGAGTTTTCCCCAGTCGGGCGTATAGTACTTAACGGTTTCAAAGACTCATTATCATTCTTAGGTTAAAAATTATTGATATGCTCTTTTTCTTTGTAGAGTAGTAGAAACAACCTGTGAGCCAATGATTCTTGAAGCGCTTTTAACATGTTTACACTTCATTGAGTCGATTTTTGACGGCTTACATTTTATGCGCCTAAGTTCTTTGGTTAACCCCTTATCTATCAACAGCTCTAGTATGATACTTTTTGATTTATTGCTTTGGCTTGTTGATATTTAAGTACCTCTCTGATTTTGAAGATTTTTATGGTCGGTATTGTCTTCACTTTCTTTTTCAAAAAAACACTCCCTGAAAAAGAAGTGGTGAAAGTAAGAGTAGGAAATGATTTTCAATACTTAATATAATAATAAAGTGATGAATAAATTGTGTATTTAAAAAACACTGCCACCTTATTTGCCTGGTTTTATCAAAGCACAGTAGCTAAATTGAATATTAAATATGCTATTAACAATTACTGAGAGCTATAGCAAACTCAAGGTGTGGGTGTCTTTCCTATGTTTGCCGCCCTTATCACTCCTACAAAAGCAGATTGCCCACTCCCTATAGGGTGGGCCTTTTTGATTCCACTCGGTTGACTGATGGATGTCGCATTTATTTATATTTTTGATTTTGATTTTACATTCAATATGCGAAGTTCTTCAAAAAATTACCCACTACCCCTAGATAAAATATGGCAATATTAGCTTATTTTATAAAATAAAGAGGGTGGTGAATGTCTAAGATGAGTGATAAAAAATTAAAGGAACGCATAGAACGAATCTTAAATAATCACCCTGGGGCTTCCTCCAGAGAAGTGCGTCGACGTCTTATGAAAGTGGTCAATACCCGTCACTTATACTCCCATTTAGCTCCGTTTTATGAACAAGGTAAGATAAATGATAGCGCAGAGATTGATTTTATCTTAAATAAGATGATGAATATGCATCTTGGGATGAGAGTTATTGCTCAAACGATTTCTAGTTCTGACTATAATTACATTCAAGTTGAAAAGGCACTTTTGTTGCTTTCAAATAACTTTTGTCATGTGGAGCAAGCTAGGCTTTGTAAAGAAGCGCGATTTGGTGCCGGCTCTCCTAAAGACGCAGATCATCAATCTACGATGGTGATGTATCTACAAAAGCAAGGCCATCGCTTATTTGATATTTGGAAGGTATTAGGTATCGAACATGATAAAAAATTTCGGAAAAAAATAACAGTTACGAAGAAACCTAAATTAAATGTTGATATTACTTAACATTGAAAGAGCTACCGAAAAGATAAGTAACAAATAACGTGCAGAAATCGTCATAGTTTGTCATCAATGTTTCGCATTTATATTGATTATGTATCATGGGCTGAAGAAGAGAGATATTAAGCTTCCACTTAATTCCTTTCTCTTGGCTATACCATATAGTAGTTTGACCACCTCATTGGGTTGAGGTGGTTTTTTTTTGTTCTTTTGGCAGACAAAGGAACGCTTTAGTCTCGTTCAGAACGAAAAAAAGGGGAGGTTTACCCTCCCCAAACTAGCACGTAATTGTGCCTACTGTTTTTAGTTCTGAGTCACCGTCACGATTGGCGCGGCTTTATCCGCTGCGTTGAAGTGGAAGTTGTAGTTTCCATCTTCTGGTAGTGTGATGCTGATGTTGCCACTTGAGCCACCCGCTTCCATAGTCAGTGGTGTGCCAAATTCAATCGCGCCTTGACCACCAAAGTTGGTTGCATCTGCCCAGTCAGAGCTCGCTACTTTCATATCGAATGTGCCCGCTTTTAGATCGATGTCTAAAGAGTAAACATCATTCGCAACGTAGCTGAATTTTGCTGTCTCTAGTGCCGCCCAGCTTGCATCGGTTACATCACCACGTAGGTAAAGTGCTGTTTCGCCGAACGTTGGTGCATCCGCTGATTTAGTCACAGATACAACAGGCTTTTCTACGCTTTCATCTTGAGCGTGTAGTGCGTTCAGAGTGAAGTTGTACTTACCTGTTTCAGCAACTGACAACTTACAGTTACCTTCTGAGCCTAAATCTAGTGAACCAGACGCTTGCTCTGCCGCATCACAACCAATGTTTGGATTTGCCCAGCCAGAGTCCGCAAATTTGAACTCGTGCTCACCAGCTTCAAGAACGCCAGTTACAGAGTACATGCCGTTGCCGACGAAGCTCATTGCCCAGTCACTGTTGTCAGACCAATCGTTCATTGTGCCTTTAACGTAAACGACTGTTTCACCGTAAGGAGGAATGCTCGATACGTCTTTGTTGTCAGTGTTTACTGGTAGACCTGCACCTTGAGCGCCGTTTTGTGGTTGAACAAATACCGCTGTTGTTAGTGCTGGAACCGTAAAGGTTTCGCCTGAGAAGCTTGCGCCTTTCACACGGCTATCTGCAGAGTCTTTTTGAACTTCATGCAGTTCGAAGCCAGTTGCACCTTCAACTTTGAACGATTTCGTTTCTGATGTTGAGTTCACTACAGCCACGATTGCATCGTAGTTCGCGTCGAGATCTTTACCTGCTGATACACCGTCATCAATAGACATTACGATCAAGCCTTCTACTTGGTCTTTGCCTACGTTGCGGAAATCAACGCGGTTCATGACTTCTTGAGCAGTATCTAAACGGAACAGTTCGCTTGAGCTACGAATAGTCAGTAGTTCTAGGAATTGTTGCTTAGTTAGCTCGATATCGTCAGTGTTTGGCATCGCAGTGCTGTCAGCAACGATAGTTTTGATCAGCTCCCAGTTTGCGCCGTCTTTGTCTTCACGAGGTAGACCGACGTTCCAGTTGTTGTCGCTACCGTCGAAGTAAACGCGGTTGAACCAGTCACCTGAATCGTAAGAGTCACGCTGCATTGATTTCGAACGCAGTAGCTCAGAACCCATGTGGATGAACGGGATACCTTGACCAAGCATTACCGTAGATAGAGACACGGTTTGCATACGTGCGCGGTCAGCAGATGAAGTGCCAGTCGCGATCTTGTACGCGTTGTTGTCCCATAGCGTTTGGTTATCGTGCTTAGATACGTAAGAGATGTTCTCAGAAGGGATCTTAGTGTAACCCGCTGGTGCACCGTTGTAGTCTACGTTCTTACCAAGTTTAGTTTCACCTTCGAAGTCTAGAAGAACGAATTCTGCTAGGTTACCTGCCATACCCAGACGTACTAAGTCTTGGTTGTGTAGACGACCGTTTACCGCTTCTGCATCTGTCTTCGTTTCTTCGTTCGGGTAACCTGCGTTACCAAAACCTTGGTTAAAGCGAAGTGGGTGCTTACCTTCAGAGTCCACACCGCCATCGAATGGGCTACCACCACGAACCGCGTCACGTAGGCGGTCAGAGAAGGTACCGATGCCAGTGCCAGCCATGTTGATTTGTGTAGCTTGGTCGAAGCGAGCGTTGTTTGCTACTTCACCGAAGTCCCAACCTTCACCGTAGAATAGTGTGTTTTCATCGACTTCTTTAACGCGCTTCAGAGCGTATTCCATCAAGTCTTTTGGTTGGTGTGCCATCAAGTCAAAACGGAAGCCGTCAACTTTGTAGTCGTCCGCCCACACAAGCAATGAGTCAACCATCAGTTTACCCATCATCAAGTTCTCAGTTGCTGTGTTGTCACAACAAGTTGAGTTCTCAACGCCACCCGTGTTCACATTCAGACGGTGGTAGTATCCTGGGACGATCTTATCTAGGACAGATTTTTCGTTTACGCCCGATGCGTTAGTGTGGTTGTACACCACGTCCATCACCAGCTTCAGATCCATTTTGTGTGTCGCTTGAACCATTTCACGGAATTCAAGGATACGTTTAGAACCGTTTGGATCGGTCGCGTAGCTGCCTTCTGGCACAGTGTAGTGGAATGGGTCGTAACCCCAGTTGAAGCTGTCTAGCATGCGTAGATCGTTCATCAGTGCTTGTGCAGCACCCGTTGCTGGATCGTAGCTGTTTAGTACATCTTCAATGATTTTAGCGTCGTCTTCTGTTTCACAGATTGAAGCCGCTGGTTTGATGCCACATAGCTTGCCTACGGTATCGGTGATATCAACGCGGTTTTCTGCGTTTTCGTCAACCGTTGCAATATCGAACGCTGGCAGAATGTGAAGCGTGGTTAGACCTGCGTCTTTCAGTGCTTGAAGGTGAGTAACCGACTCACGCTCAGGCTCTGTCAGTGCAAGGTACTTACCGTTTAGAGATTGTGTGCCTTTAGTATCACTAAAGCTGAAGTCACGAAGATGTGATTCGTAAAGAACGTGGTCTTCATCTTTTGCAACCGTTGGGCGGTCGTAGTTATCCCACTCTGCTGGTTTCAACGCAGCGCTGTCTAGATCGACAACTTGTGAGTACATTGAATTTTGCGACAAGCTTAGCGAGTAAGGGTCAGTCACTAGGCGAGTTTCAACAACACCAGTCGTCGGGTGGTAAACCTTCACTTGGTAACGGTAGAATTTGTTCAGTACGTTGCCTTGTGCTTCCGATTCCCAGATACCTGTTTCTGGGTTCTCAGTCATTGCAACTGTTGCTTCTTCCGCAAAGTTCGCATCGTAGATGATTAGGTCAACGTCTTGCGCTGTTGGTGCCCAAAGTTTGAATGTTGCCGCGCTACCTTCAACAATTGCGCCCAACTCTTCACTGATTGCATTACCTGCATCTTCATCTGCAAATACGGCATCAAGCACGCCAGGTTTTTGTACTTCAGTAGCAGAAGTAACATCGCCATCGGCATTGTAAGCGACCATTACGATTTGTGATTTCAAAATCGTACGTAGTGTCTCGGCATTCACGTCGATACCCGCAGCTTGCAGACTCGCAAGGTGACGGAAACGCTCTTTTAGTTCGTCAGACAAGTCGCCAGCTTTTGTCAGCTCAACCGCTGTACCGCCAGTGATTTGCTTGTCTTCATCCATCTTGATGTCATTGGTCAAGCTGTAGTAAAGCTTCATTGAGTCAGCGCTTCCTGCTGCTTCCCAAGCGATGGTTTCAGCGTCTAACCAATGGGCTTTTTGGCCATCGATGTCTACTGGACGTTCTTCGATTGGCTCGTAGTAAAGCTCGCTGCTGCCGTGGAAGCCGAATAGACCTTGTGATTCTCCTAGCTTGGTCAGTTCCACTTTAGAGTTTGCGCTGCCGAAGGCTTTTTCGTCGCCTTTGTGCAGAATGAAGTTCATACAGTTGTGTGGGTCAGACGCATCTGGATCAACTTTAAGCACGTAGTACGCACCGTAAGTGTCGCTGATGCCATCGAATGGAAGTGGTGATGCCCAGTCTGTACCACCGTCAGCAATACCCATTGCTTCTAGGTCAGTACTGGTACAGCCTTCACCATTCCAAAGGTGCAGACCCCAACCTTCGTAGTCGCTTGCTGTTGAAGCTGATGCTACGTCACGTTTGTAATAGATGACAACTTCGTTCTCTCCCGCAGGGTGTAGGCCAGAGCCCGGGTTCGTTGTGTCATCGCTAGAGCTATCACTGCCACAACCGCTGATAACCGCTACGGAAATCAAAGGCAGAACGGTTTTGGCGATCGCTGATAATTTAAATGTTTTATTGTCCACGTTTACAAATCCATTGTTATTGAATTGATAATAGATTGGCAAAATGCCGAAAAGGAAATGTTCAACTAGATGCTAATACACTGAACTATCAGCAAAATGTGAGAGCAGGCCGTTAAGTTTTTTACAAGTGAAAATTTTCTATCACAGTAGATTTTGTTCACAAATTAAATAATAAATCGGTCGCATAGTGAGATATCGAGCACAGCCTAATGATGTAAATTTTTATAGGAGGAGAAAGGGGGGATGATAGGGGATGAGAATGTCTAAGCCCCAAAACTGTGACTTATTTCTATAAAAATAAGGGGGATATTTATCGGCTAAAAATAAGTTTGGTTGATATTGAATAAAAAGACGTCATTCATGACATGTAAACTTCAGATTTTACTTACACGGTCGTTATATAATGGAGACGGTATGCGCTTCATTGCGTGAGCGTATTGACACCCAAATTCGAATTTACAAGATTTTCCTATCGAAGGGGAAATCCTTATGGGCCCGATTTAAAAGAGGCGGTTTATGAGTAGTATGGGCATTGCTATTGCAGCAACTGGCCTTTCACTCATCCTGATATTTGTTTGGATGATCTCGTTGTCGATGCGAAAGCAACGTCTCGAGGCAGAGAGGAAAGCGCGCGAGGCGGCGTATCGCAAGGCGATGCAAAAAGCGCGAGAGCAAGAACGTAAAGAACGTGCGTTTAAGGCGGAAACGGGTCATGTGCCGACCATTCTTTATTTAGCAAAAGAAGCGGAACGAGAAAACATCAAGCAAGCTCTGTATTGGTACGACAAAGCCGCCAAACTGGATAACGTTACCGGCATGTACGGTGTCGTTCGTTTGGCAGAGCGCATGCGTGAAGACGTGATCTTAAGAGAGCAAGCCAACTTTTGGCGCACGGCGATTGCGGGCTTAGAAGGGGATGTTGAGGCGAAGTTTGCCACTGGTAAAGCGCTCGTATTTGGGCGTGGCACAGAGAAAAACATTCCTAAAGGTCACCAATTAATCGAAGAAGCTGCTGATGAAGGCTGCATTCCAGCCATGCTGTATATGGGTGAGTGGCAGTTATCACCAGAAAATACATCAGGTCAGCGAGCTGACGCCTTATTTTGGTTTATGAAAGCCGCAGAACAAGACAGTGCGGATGGCAAAATCCAAGTTGGCCTTTGTTACCTCAATGGCATTGGTACTGAGAAGAGCATGGTAAAAGGCTGCTACTGGTTAGAACGAGCAGCAGAATGTGGCAGTGCAGAGGCCATGTATCATGCCGGTGAAGCTTGGAAAGACACCGGAAAAACAGGTAACGCGATTGCTTACGTTTGGTTGTTCTTGTCTGCGAACATGGGTTATGAGCCTGCGAGAGTTGTACGTGATGAGGTTGCCAGCAACATCGGTGTAGATGTGGTGGTTGGCTTACAATCAATTGCTAAGCCGCTACAAAGAAAGTTAGCGTCTGGTGTTGTGAAGAAGCATTCCATCATTCGTGCATTGAACAAGGTCTACAAACGTGAAGCTTACTTCCCTGGTGAAGAGGAGCTAAACGAGCTGCTCAGTGAGGAACATCATGATGAAGCAAGCCTTCTCGGTGACACACCAGAGTTGAACTTTGAAACGGAGATACCTGTTCAACAAGAGTTTGCTCCTCCACCAAAACAACCTTCCAAAGAAGTGCTCGATTTTACGCAAAACTTTTTACAGCCACAGAATCTCAACAAGCCTCATTCGTGAGGCTTTTTTATCACTCAAATTCTTCTTTATTCTATCGCTTGCATAATTGTTGAGTGATCTTCATGCAAAGCTTCAACAGAATTTTACCTGCCACCAATCTATTCTTATATAAATCGATAAATAGAGGGAAATCCCCCCTTGCTGCAAATACATGAATTAAGCTCCAATCCGTTATTATTGATTAGCTCGTACTATAGCTATGAAAATAATTTGTTAGCTTAAATAATGTTTTTCTAATGACACTCATTACTTTAACTAATATTTGGTATTAAGTTTTATATTACTAAATCTTAATTTCTATTTTTGGTTTTAATTAGTGTCTGTTGATCTTTAACTAAATTAAGCGCAATATACCAAAAAATATAAATAGCGCACACTCTGCGTATAAATACAGTAAGAAGCAACCTGTTATTATCCTTTTCAACATAAAGGGGCAACGTCATGCTCTTTTTATGTCCATTAGAGATTTGTGTATGTTGAGAATCATTAGTGCAGATAAGTTCATCTCTTCAAGGTTTATCTTGGAATACAGCAAAGTGGAATTTGCATCTTTGTTGGGTGTTTCCGTTGCTAAGATAACCAATATAGAGAACGGCAAAACATCGATTCCCCCGGTGTACGATTACGCCATCAATCACTTGCTCAGTGAGCACCCGTTTAAAGACAGTGCGATGGATGCCTTGTGTTCCCATGAAACGCTTAACTTTGCTCGCCGTGTCGATGTCAACAGTAAAGTGCAACGCTTGTCGTGTAAGCGCTGTGACAGCCGAAGGTTACATGTCATGGCTGGCATGAGTGGCCTGTACTTTGTCGAATGTATGGACTGCAAGCACACCATGTATTCGTCAGGTAATGCGGTGAAACGGTATCAATTGTGGTCGAATAACGGCGTTAAACTCGATAGCCATTTGTTTGATTAGACTTGATCTCTACGTTTATCGTAGAAAGCACCAAAGAAAAAACAATAACGTGAAAAGCCATCAGCAGAAATGTTGATGGCTTTTTGTTTATGGTTTATAAATTGTTAAATATAAGCGTATTTATTGTGTTTATTATTGCTAATAAATCAATCTAGTTAAATATAGAGTGATGAAAATCGCAAAATTTTATTTTCTTTTGATTCCTTTTTTAATAATAACTGGTGAGGTCACATAATTCTTCACCTGAATTCAATTTAAACCAAAATTCAATATCATTGGCTTATCGAAAGGAAAGTGATAAAGATCGCGAAATTTTATTTCGAGAAAATAAGAGTTTTAATTATGAACTAATAATCACGAAATTTGTTTTTTGAATTTTAAATATTAATTTCACTTGTAATATCTGTGCTTGTCGTCTTTACAGAACAAATAAGAGATATTTCAAATGAAACGTTTAATTATCGGTGTTAGTAATTACATGCCAGAAGACTTCAGTTTATTATCTGAATCTTTGGATGAGCAATTTAACCGAACTTTAAAACCACTAGAGCACGTCGAATTAACTGACGTTGGCGCTGCAATTATTACTTCTGCAGATATTAAGGCTGGTCTACACAAAATTATTTCTGAAACGGGTTATGGCATTCCGGTTTTCTTGGTCACAGATGAAAACCCAGTTTCAGCAGAAGATTACGTATGGTTAACCGGCGTTATCGATTTGGAAAGACAGTCAATCGAATACTACGGTCGCCAAATCAATGAGGCTGTCACCAAATACGAATGTCGCCTACTTCCACCTTTCTTCAAACAATTGACTCACTACGTGGAAATGGGCAACTCTGCATTCGACTGTCCAGGACACCAAGGCGGTCAGTTCTTCAAAAAACACCCAGCGGGTAAACAGTTCTACGATTTCTTCGGTGAAAACCTATTCCGTAGTGACTTGTGTAACGCGGACGTTGATTTAGGTGACTTGCTGATCCACGAAGGTTCTGCTCACCAAGCTCAGGCGCACGCAGCAAAAGTGTTCAACTCAGACAAAACCTACTTCGTCCTCAACGGTACTTCGGCTTCAAACAAAGTGGTTTGTAACGCGTTAGTGACCGAGGGCGACTTGGTGATGTTTGACCGTAACAACCACAAATCAAACCACCACGGCGCATTGATCCAAGCGGGCGGTATGCCAGTTTACCTAGAAACGGCACGTAACCCTTGGGGCTTTATCGGTGGTATGGATGAGCACTGTTTTGATGAAGAATACATCCGTGCTCAAATCGCGAAAGTGTCACCAGAGCGTGCTCGTGATGAACGTCCTTTCCGTCTTGCGATCATCCAATTAGGTACTTACGACGGTACCATCTACAACGCACGTTACGTGATGGACAAGATTGGTCATCTCTGTGACTACATCCTATTTGACTCAGCATGGGTAGGCTACGAGCAGTTCATTCCTATGATGAAAGACTGTTCTCCACTGCTACTGGATCTGAAACCAGAAGATGCGGGTGTGATCGTGACTCAGTCTGTTCACAAGCAACAAGCTGGCTTCTCTCAAACCTCGCAAATCCACAAGAAAGACCACCACATCAAAGGTCAGGCTCGTTACTGTAACCATAAACGCTTCAACAACGCGTTTATGATGCACGCGTCCACTTCGCCATTCTACGCGCTGTTCTCAGCATTGGATGTGAACGCGAAGATCCACGATGGTGAAGCGGGTCTGCGCTTATGGCGTGATGCGGTTAAGACGGGTATCGAAGCACGCAAAGAAATCCTGAAAAGTTGTGAGCTGATTCGTCCGTTCATTCCTGACCAAGTTGATGGTCAACCATGGGGCAGTTACGACACCGATCTTATCGCAACCAATAAGAAGTTCTTCATGTTCGAGCCAGACGCAAGCTGGCATAAATTTGAAGGCTACGGTGAAGGTCAGTACTTCGTTGACCCATGTAAATTGCTACTCACTACAGCAGGTATTGCTGAAGATGGTAGCTATGCAGACTTTGGTATTCCTGCAACGTTATTGGCTAACTTCCTACGTGAGAACGGCATCATCCCTGAGAAGTGTGACTTGAACTCTATCTTGTTCTTGCTAACTCCAGCAGAGGACATGGGTAAGATCCGTCATCTTGTGGCGCAGATTAACCGCTTCGAAAAATTCATTCGTGATGATGCACCGCTAAACATCGTGCTTCCTCGTGTTTACGAAGCGAACAAAGAGCGCTACCGCGGCTACACCATCCGTCAGCTATGTCAGGAAATGCATGACATGTACAAAGAGCTGAACGTGAAACAGCTACAAAAAGCGATGTTCCGTAGCGAATACTTCCCAACTATGGTGCACAAACCAGATGTGGCAACACGCAAATACTTCCGCGGTGAGTGTGATTACTTACCTCTGAAAGAAGCGGTAGGTCGTGTCGCAGCAGAAGGTGCGCTTCCTTACCCTCCAGGCATTATCTGTGTGATCACGGGCGAAATCTGGACTCAACAAGTGGTCGATTACTTCTTATCTCTAGAAGAAGGCATCAACCGATTCCCAGGCTTCGCACCAGAGATTCAAGGTGTGTACCTAGAAGACGTCAATGGCCGCACCACCGCCCATTGCTACGCCCTTAAAGATTAATCTACCCCGTTCGCATCGTGACTTGGTTGTCGCGGTGCGAACCGTTTATTCGTGGAGAATAATTTATGAGTACTGAAACCAAAAAAATGTCGGTGGTGCAGCTGACCATTCTGACATTCATTAACATGGCTGGCTCGGGCATCATCATGCTGCCAAGTAAGCTGGCACAAGTGGGCACGATTTCGATTCTATCTTGGCTGATTACTGCGGCGGGTTCATTGGCTCTTGCCTATGTATTCGCAAAATGTGGTCGCTTTAGCAAACGTGACGGTGGTATGAACGGTTATGCGTCGTACGCGTTTGGTAAATCGGGTGCGTTTATGGCGGGTTGGACCTATGGCTTGTCTTTGTTGATCGCCAACATTGCGATTGCGATCACCTGTGTCGGTTATGGCTCGGCTTTCTTCGAAGTGACCTTGTCGCCAGTCGAGACCTGTCTGTACACCATCGCTATCCTTTGGATTTGTACCTTCGCTAACTTTGGTGGTGCGAAGATCACTGGTCAAATCGGCTCGTTTACGGTCTGGGGCGTTATCCTTCCTGTGTGTTCTTTGGGCATTGTTGGTTGGTTCTACTTTAGCCCAACCATGTACGTAGAAGCGTGGAACCCACACCACCTACCATTTGGTGAAGCGGTAAGTGCGTCGATCGCGATGACACTTTGGGCATTCCTAGGTCTTGAATCGGCTTGTGCGAACTCAGAAGCAGTAGAAAACCCAGAGAAGAACGTACCAATCGCAGTATTGGGCGGTACGCTGATTGCGGCAGTGGTTTACATTGTTTCAACCAACATCTGTTCTGGTATCGTAGCGAACTCTGAACTTGCTGCCTCTACCGCGCCATTCTCAACAGTATGGACAGTGATGCTAGGTTCTACGGCTGGTAAAGTGGTTGCGGGCATGGCGGTTCTTGCTTGTGCAGGTTCACTACTGGGGTGGCAGTTCACTATCGCGTCCGTATTCAAATCATCTTCAGATGCAGGCTTCTTCCCAAAACTGTTCTCACAAGTTGATAAACGCGGCACACCAATCAAAGGTATGGTGGCCATCACGGTTATCCAATCGGTGTTGTCTTTGATGACCATCTCGCCAACATTGAACGAGCAATTTGAAGCGTTGGTTAACCTAGCCGTAGTGACGAACGTTATTCCTTACATTCTATGTATGGGCGCAATCTTCATCATGCAGCAAGTGGCGCACGTGCCTGAGCGCGAGATGAAGACAACGAATATCATTGCGCTAGTCGGTTCTTTATACAGCTTCTACGCATTGTACGGTTCTGGCTACGAAGCCATGATGTGGGGTTCAATCGTTACCTTCCTAGGTTGGAGTGCGTACGGTCTGATTGCTTCTAAGCATGAACCTCTCGTGAACTAAGTTTTTTCAATCGAGCCTTCCCATACGCGGTGTGGAGGGCTCTTTTGCTTTTATCCATAACCTTTTGATTTGAAACACTAGGTAAGTTGAGGACACAACACCACTCATAACGTGAAAACTCATTTTCGACAATTGGGGGACGAAAGATGATTAGCCAACCTGTTAAAATCGGTGACGATACCGTCGTAGTCATTCCAAGCGTGATCCTGACTGAGCTCGGGATAAGGGAAGGGGACACCCTCGAAATTGCGCTCAATAAAGACAAAATGGAAATTAAGAAAATGGTACTGAAAACCAGCTCTCCAATCGATTCGAGCGAAGAAGGCTAGAATTGAGTTAGAGAATCTTGGTTTGTCGGATACACTACTGGTTTCGCAAATCTGGCGCTCGCCGCTGTCTTTGAACTATTGATAACAACAAGAAGAGGTCTGGTACTATGCAAGGTATCCTCTCTATACAATCTCATGTTTCTTTTGGTCACGCTGGTAACAGCAGTGCTGTTTTCCCAATGCAACGCATGGGCTTTGAAGTGTGGCCTATTCACACGGTTCAATTCTCTAACCACACCCAGTACCAAGAAGGTTGGACGGGGCGTGCGTTCTCGGCTGATGACATCAGCGAACTGGTTCGTGGTCTTGGCAACATTGGTGCGCTAGAAAAGTGCCAAGCGGTTCTGACTGGCTATCAAGGCAGTGCTGAGCAATGTCTGGCAGTTGAAGAAACCGTCTCCAAAGTAAAACAAGCAAACCCAGACGCACTTTATGTGTGTGACCCAGTGATGGGCGCGCCAGACAAAGGCTGTATTGTGGCGCCGGGTATTGCAGAAAACTTGTTGAATCGTCTAATGCCAATGGCGGATGTGATCGTGCCTAACCAGTTCGAGCTAAGCCAATTTGCGGAGATGGAAATTCACACGTTGGATGACGCGATTAACGCTTGTCAGCGTGCGCTAGCAAAAGGCCCTAAAGTAGTGTTGGTGAAGCACCTTTACTGCTTGTCAGATGACAGCTTTAATATGCTACTTGCGACGTCAGAAGGCACTTACCTAGCGAAGCGTCCTCATTTTGAATTTGCTAAAGCACCCGTAGGCGCTGGCGATTTGATTTCGGCAATTTTCACCGCTGGTCTATTGAAAGGTTGGACGCCAAAACAAGCGTTCCAACACTGTCACGATGCTTGCTACGGCGTACTTAACGCGACTTACCAAGCGGGCGAATGGGAACTGCAAACCATTGCAGCACAACAAGAGTTCGTTGAGCCTAGCGCGCACTTCCCATTGGAAGAAGTGACACTCAGCCAAGCGTAAACTCAGGTTGAAAATAGCAGAAAGGGAGCACAACGCTCCCTTTTTGATTTCTATAGCTTGTTCTATACAACGTTAAGCCTGCTTTAACAGCGAGAGGTATCAACCTTAAAGCTGTGTCCATCAGCGCCTTTTCCATCCATTCGGTAGTAAGCGTAGCATCTGCTAGCCATGAGCGCTTGTGGTGATTCGTCATTGCCATACCCAACCATGGAGTATTGATTGTTCTCGATGAAGACTAAATCTGTCTGTTTCATCTCATCGGTGATGGTTAGGTTATCGAAGAAGCTGACCTGCTCACCACACTCACTTTGGGTTTCTGGGTAGCCATTGTAAAACTCTTGATACCCTGCGGCGGTTAAGACGCATTGGTCGGCCCCTTGGTCTTGCTTAAAGGCTTTCGCATTCTGATTGAGAATAGAAACGTGATACTGCATGTCGGCGAAGATCACTTGGATGGCGGCTGTGCGGGCATCAGAAGTACGTTGGTTGGAGTGATAAACAGCATACGCGGTTATGCCTCCGAGTACGACAGCCGTTATCAGCCACTCTTTTGACGAGAATCCAGACAACAATCTCATTGGTTTTTACCCTAAATACAACTCAACCATGCGTATAACATGGCGGGATTCTACGCATGGTTTGAGGGAGTTTTAAGGGCAAACTGCGTGTTTCAGAAAAAACTGACACAAACTTGAAGAACGATCAAGTTATAAAGAGAGGAGCACATTGCTCCTCTTGCATTTTTGATTGATTTGGGTTCTGTGTCGTTGTAGTGCGGAGCTTTAACTTTTTACGAATTACTACAAGTTACGCTAATAATATGATTTACAGGGATTCTTCTAGAACATTTTTAACCTAAGATCCCAGCCATTTTCAGTCACAACCTTAACAAGTTCTTTATGCAGCTGACTGTTGGAAAATTTGACTAAATTCAACTCACTATCCAGAAGATAGATTTGCGAAGAGACATAGCCAGAGTTTCCACTCACTTCAAATGAAAAACCATCTGCCCCAACGACTGATTTACTGGAAACAAGATGATCTTTAAATTGAACTAAGTGCTTGCTTTCGTCTAACCAGAGCTTCATGTAGTAAGTTTCTTTTATCTTTTTAGCTTGGAAGGCAGAAATGAAATCTGCATCCATATAAGGTGATGTTAATACTAGAACATCAGCATGCTGTTCGACGGTAAAGTGGCAGTCTTTGACTTTGATTTGAGTGATCTTGTCTACAAGCTCACCTTCATTAATTGCATTACCATGTAAGGCTTTAAATACAAAGACTTTACGAGAAATGAAAAAAAAGAAAGGAAAGAAGCCAACAGCACTTACTACAGCAATGCCAATTAGGGTGGACTCTGATAACCAATCTTTCCCGATATTAACGAGTAAAAATGGTATTAGAAAATAGCCAATGAGAAGGACGAAGCCGATAAAGAATTTTTTAGCCATGCAAATTTTCCTTAGAGTGTTTGAATCAAACTTACTTGTAGTTTCAATTGTTGTTAATAGTGAAAGCTTGATTTCTCTATTTTCATTCACATTCCGTAGTAAGGATAATGAAGGCTATTCGAAATTTGTGACAATACATTCTTGCGCTAAATCGGTGTATTGCTGCTCCATACAAATCAGAAAATCATCTGCGCTTGAAAAATGTTTGATAGGTTCTCCCAATACGACATCACAATTAAAAGGGACAAACATGGCGGTCCCTTTTGGTAAAGAGCGGCCCAAGCCGCGCATGACGACTGGAAGGACACTACAATCTTGATGGTCTTTAATTAAATGGTATATGCCTTTTTTGAGGCCACTCATTACTTCAGGCTCGCCTCGACTTCCTTCAGGAAAAATGAGCAAAATGTCACCTTCATTCAATGCATTATGACACTCTTCAAAAATAGCAGCACGTTGAGACTGACTTGGTGAACGCTGAATAGGAATAATGCCAAGGATATTAAGTGAAAGCCAAGTCGTAAGTTTGTTCCTTAAAAAATAATCAGCCGCAGCAACTGGGCGAACCTTGTGCACCATATCGATGGGAAATAGAGCGAGTAAAACTAAAGTGTCTAAATGACTGTTGTGGTTAGCTGCGACAACTATAGGTCCGCTAGCTGGGAGGTTTTTTCGGTTAATGATATTGAGCCCAAGGCCGATGAAAACCAGAGGCTTAACCAATAAAAGTACGAACAAAAATTTAAATATTCTCACCTTACCTCCTTTAGTAATGTAGATAATAGATGTAGTGGAAGAACAGTGGTGCAGTGAACATTAGGCTATCGATCCTATCCAATATCCCTCCGTGTCCGGGAATAAATAAACTTGTGTCTTTGATTTTTAGATCTCGTTTTACCGATGAAATGACCAAATCACCAATAAAGCCACTAAATGCAATGATGATTCCGGCGATGAGCCCCTGACTTGCAGTTAATGGAGTGAGGTAAGGAGCCATAAAATAGCTAACAACAATAGTCGTTAATGCACCTCCTAGAAAACCTTGCCAAGTTTTATTGGGACTAACTTTAGGGACTATTTTATGTTTACCGAAGGCTTTGCCCCAGACGTATTGGCATACATCGTTAAATTGAGTCGACACCAACAAAAATAGCAACATTCCCATTGAGCCTGCTGATGGATTTTTACTTGGTAAAACTAGCAAGTAAGCCAT
Organism: Vibrio sp. M260121; assembly: GCF_036533715.1. Taxonomy (NCBI): domain Bacteria; kingdom Pseudomonadati; phylum Pseudomonadota; class Gammaproteobacteria; order Vibrionales; family Vibrionaceae; genus Vibrio; species Vibrio sp. M260121. The sequence continues at coordinate 27,611 of NZ_JATABF010000057.1, forward strand.
GTGGCTGACACAAAAAACCGTCAGCATTAATGCCCAATGTATGATGCCTGCCGAACGTATAAATCCTTTTGTATCACCGATGATGACAGCGACCATTGGCAGATAAAGAAACATGTATACAGGGATAAAGATAATATACATGCCGTACCATTCTATGGATAACCAATAGTATTGGAACGGTATGGAAAGATACGCCCAAAAAATCACCCTACGGTCGGTTAGACGAGTTGGTACTATCGACAAAAACTCCTTGAATGCCATGAAGCTCAAAAAAGCAACAAAAACCAAGGTGTAAGAAGTTGGCAGCGCTAAGGTGATAAATACAATGCCAACCAATCGGCTTAAATTGGGAAGCAAAGGACTCTCGCCATTGACTGAGCCTTTGTGGGTATTGGTATCTAATTAAGAAACCTTGATTGTTTGACCTTTTCATTTTCAACTTACGTACTTTAGGCCAGCAGTTTTGCTGGCTTTGGTTTAGATAAGGCGTTTAATTCACAACCTTAAGGTTTTCATACAGGTCTGGTAATACGTGTTCATGTTCGAGAAGTTTTTCTAAGCGCTCTTCAAATGGTTCTGGTCTTTTATCGATGAAAAAGTACGTTTTCGATTCTGGTCGATGAAAGCTCTTGCCGGTTATTACCGCACTCTTTCCGTTGTCCATAAAGTTAAACACTTGAGCGAAGAAATAAT